>JAURVS010000078.1 GCA_030655355.1 Sphingopyxis sp. | reverse complement strand
CGAGCGGCGCCGCGCGGCAAAGCTGGCGAGGGAAGAGGCTGAAGCCGCCATGGCGGCCGAGGTCACGCCCCGCTAGCGGACGCGTTCGCGGGCCATCAGTCCGGCCGAGATCGCTGCGGGGAGAAGCGCCGCGCTGCCTTGAATCCGGGAACAAGTCCGAGATGGCGAACCTGCGGGACTGTCCGCTTTCGGCCCGCCGCCGCCGCCGCGGGGCAGTGCTCCGTCGGTGGTTGAGACGGGGAGCGCTGAATCCAAGGCAGCGCTCCCCTACCGGTCGGTGAGTGCAGAAACAGCAACCGGGGTGCCTATACCCGTATTATGTCATAGCATATTTGCAAGGCCGCTTGGGCGTTGACGCGCGGAGGCGAAAGTCGCTGACGACCAGTTGCGGACGTTACTGCTCCCTCTCGCTTGCGGGAGGGACATGCCGTCTGATCTCAAATCGTCACCCCGGACTTGATCGGGGGTCCATGACGTCAAACGCCGCCGTGGATCCCGGATCAAGTCCGGGATGACGAATGACTGGAATCGATCAGTTGCGGACGTCGCGGACCTTCTGCCCCTCCTCTGAAGAGGAGGGGTTTCACACAAGCTGGCTTCCCGCGACTTTTGATAACGAACCAAATAGGTACTTTTATATTGACATCGTGACGCTGATATGGCACAAGTTAGTCATCATGCAGAATTGCGAGTCGGGCCGGCAACCTCCTAAGGGAGCGCGTACCGGCCCTTTTGCTTTGGGAGGTGCGCGGTGGATCTGGTGGTGATGGGCGGGAAACGGCGATTGCTGATCAAGACGAAGCGGTCGGGGCGCGAGATTTCGCAGCGCAGCCGCGACGAGTTCATTCTGTCACTCAGCGAAACCTGCAATGTGTCGCTGTCGGCCGAGCGCGCCGGTGTGTCTTTGGGGACGGTCTATTACAAGCGCCAGCACGACGCCGCATTCGCCGAGGCGTGGCAGCGTGCGCTTGATGATGGGTATCAAAGGTTGGAGATGGGGCTGGTGCAGGCAGCGCTGGCTGTCGTCGAGGGACCGCGCATCGAAGCGGGCGATATTCCGAACCGGCCGGTTATCGAGCCAATGACGATGGATCAAGCACTCCGCCTGCTTGCGCGGCATGACGGCAGCGTTCGCAGCGGTCGACTTCAGACCAACCGGCTGGGGAAGGGCAAGATGCCGACGTCGGAAGAGACCGATGAGGCGATCTTGAAGAGGCTGGCAGTGCTGCGGCGTCAACGCGGCTGGGACAAATTGTAGCGGTGGCGCAGGCGACGCGTGATGTCGTCGGCGACGTTCTCGATCAACTTCACACGCTGACGCCCGGACAATTTCGGCGGTTGATGCGCGATATGAGCGCAAGGCACCGGCGCGAGCTGATCGAGCGCTGGCAGGGTTGGGCGCAGGAAGGCCAATGTGAGCCGCCGGGCGACTGGCGTATCTGGATGATCCGCGCCGGGCGCGGCTTCGGCAAGACGCGCGCGGGCGCCGAATGGATCAGCGAATGGGCGCGGATGGTGCCCGAGGCACGGATCGCGCTGGTCGCGGCGAATGACGCCGATGGACGGCGTGTGATGATCGAGGGGCCGAGCGGACTGTTGGCGGTGGCGCGGTCGGACGAGCATCCGCGCTGGCGCGAAGGATTGCGCGAACTGCATTTCTGCAGTGGCGCGGTGGCGACGCTCTATTCGGCCGCGGCGGCAGAGAATTTGCGTGGCCCCGAACATCATGTCGCCTGGTGCGACGAGTTGGCGAAATGGCCGGGCGGTGATGCGGTGTGGGACAATCTGGTGATGGGGTTGCGGCTGGGTTCGGCGCCGCGCGCGCTGATCACGACGACGCCGAAACCGACGATGTTGATGCGCCGGATCATGGCGTTGCCGGGGTTTGAGGAAACGCGCGGTGGGACGAACAATAATGCTTATCTGCCGTCGAACTTCGTCGAGGCGATGATGGCCAGCTATGGCGGGACGCGGCTGGGCCGACAGGAACTGGACGGCGAGATGCTGGAAGATGTCGAATGCGCGCTGTGGACGCGCGCGTTGATCGAGCGATGCCGGATTCCGGCGGACGCGATCGGCAAGCCGGTGCGCGTGGTCATCGGGGTCGATCCGCCAGCGACAAGTCATGGCGACGCGTGCGGGATCGTCGTCGCGGCGCAATTGCGCGACGGGCGGCTGGCGGTGCTGGAGGATGCGAGCGTCGAGCGGCCGCAGCCGGGCGACTGGGCACAGGCAGTTGCCGCAGCGGCGGCGCGCTGGGGCGCCGACCGCGTGGTCGCCGAGAGCAATATGGGTGGCGAGATGGTCGCGGGAACGCTGATCCAGGCCGATGTCACGCTGCCGGTCGTGCCGGTCCATGCAAGCGTCGGCAAAGCGCGGCGCGCAGAGCCGGTGGCGATTGCCTATGAGCGCGGCGATGTCGTTCATGCGGGGGTGTTCGCAGAGCTGGAAGACCAGCTTTGCGGGTTCCAGACGGGGGGCGGTTATGCCGGGCCGGGACGCTCGCCCGATCGCGCCGATGCCTGTGTCTGGGCACTGGCGGCGCTGCTGGAAGGGCGACGGCGGGCGCGCGAGCCGGGGGTGCGGCGGGTTTGAAGATATTGTCAGAGCCCCGACGGAATTGAGAGCGGTTTTGTGGCGCCAAAGGCCCGGCTTGCGCCGGGGTACGGCGTTGCTGCGCAGTAGTGGGAGAATTTCATGAACTGGTTTGGCCGCAAGGCTGCGCAGGTGGCTGCGCGGCCCGCTTTGTCGCGGGTGTACGGAAGCTGGTCGGCGCCCGCGCCTTTGTCTTACGAGGCGCAGCTGCGCGAGGGCTATCTCGGCAATGCGATCGTCCAACGTGCGGTGCGGCTGGTCGCCGAGGCGGCGGGAAGCGCGCCATTGGCGGCGAGCGATCCGGCGCTGGCGTCGCTCGTCGCTGCGACATCGGGCGGGCAGGGGCTGGTCGAGACGCTGGCGTCGCAATTGTTGCTCCACGGCAATGGTTATGTGCAGATTTTGGCCGATGGCGCGGGGACTCCGGCGGAGCTGTTCGCGCTGCGGCCCGAGCGGGTGACGGTCGAGGCTGATGGGCGCGGGTGGCCGGTGGCCTATCGCTATAAAGCGGGCGGCGCGGCGGTCGTGCTGCCTGCCGAGGATGGCGCGGGGCGGACCGCGGTCGTGCATGTTAAGGCGCTGCATCCGCTCGACGATCATTATGGCGCGGGTTGTCTGAATGCCGCGGCGGGGGCGATCGCGGCGCATAATGCGGCGGCGAAGTGGAATGCCGCGCTGCTGGACAATGCCGCGCGGCCTTCGGGCGCGCTGGTGCATGATCCGGGCGACAAGGGGGTTCCGCTGTCGGCCGAACAGGTCGACCGGTTGCGCGCGGAACTGGCCGAGAGTTTTGCGGGCGGCGCGAATGCCGGGCGGCCACTGCTGCTGGAAGGTGGGCTGACGTGGCAGGCGCTGTCGCTGTCGCCCGCCGAGATGGATTTCTTGGCGCTGAAGGATTCGAGCGCGCGCGAGATTGCGATGGCGTTCGGGGTGCCGCCGATGCTGCTCGGGCTGCCGGGCGACGCGACCTATGCCAATTATCGCGAAGCCAATCGCGCGCTGTGGCGGCTGACGGTCTTGCCGCTGTGCGTGAAGATTTTGTCGGCGATTTCGCAGGGGCTGGCGGGATGGTTCGACGGCGCGGCACTGCACGTTGATCTGGATCGCGTGCCCGCGCTGGCCGACGACCGGATGGCGTTGTGGCGCGAAGTTTCGGCGGCCGACTGGCTGACCGCCGATGAAAAGAAGGCGCTGCTCGGGTTGGGGTAGCTTCGTTCATTCTCACACAAAGACACAAAGACGTCGGTTGGGGACCGGATGCGACCCGGTTTCCTACGCCTTTCCCGATTCATCGTGGCGAGTTGGGCTTCTCTCTTTGTGTCTTTGTGTGAGGCAAGCTGAGGAAATGGACATGAATGAAGAAGAAGCGCTGGCGCGGTTGATCGTGCTGGCAGGGACAAATGCGGCCGCGGCGGGCGACGCCGCGGTGCTGCGAGCAGTGGTCGAAGAAGCGAGCGAGCTGGGCGCGCGGCGGGCGCTGGCGCGGTTGGGGCTCGCCGATGCGGCAGCGCGCGACGACATCGTCGATTTGCGCGAGCTGCTGGGCGCTTGGCGCGACGCGAAGACGAGCGCGTGGAAAGCGGTGGTCGATTGGGCGGTGCGCGGCGTGCTGGCGTTGCTCGTCGTCGGGCTGGCTATGAAGCTGGGGCTGCCGGAGTTGTTGAAATGAAGGTGGCAAAGAGCGCGGCGACGGTTGCCGAGGCGCGCGCCGAAGGGGTGCGCTTTGCTGGCTATGCCTCGGTCTTCGACCGCGTCGATCGCGGCGGCGACGTTGTGCGCGCGGGAGCCTTTGCCGTGAGTTTGCGCGGCGCGCGGCCGGTGCCTTTGCTTTGGCAGCATCGGCCGGGCGTTAGCATCGGCGTCGTCGAGGCACTGGCGGAGGATGCGCGTGGGCTGCGTGTCGTGGCGCGGGTGACGCATCCGACCGCGGCGGCACTGGTCGCGCGCGGGGCGCTGACGGGATTGTCGTTCGGATATCGGGTGAAAGTGGCGCGCGGAGCGAACCCGCGCGAGTTGCTGGCGCTCGATCTGGCCGAGGTGAGTCTGGTGGCGATGCCGATGCAGCCGCTTGCGCGGGTGATTGCGGTGGATTTGATGAAGGAGTGACGAGCATGGACATGGAGTTGGAAGTGAAGGCGGATGCGCTCGACGGAGCGTTCGATGCGGTGCTGGCGGCCGAAGCGGTCGATGAATTGAAGGCGACGGTGGCGGCGCTCAAGGCGCAGGTGGACAGCCAGGCGGTAGCGGCATCGCGACTGCCGCTCGATGGCGCGAAGGCGGCGGTGGATCCGACGCGCGATGCTTTTGTCGAGCGCTATTTGCGGCGCGGGATCGATGCCGGCATCGAGATGAAGAATCTGTCGGGTACGACCAGCGGCGACGGCGGCTATGCGGTGCCGCGGGAGATCGATGGCGCGATCGCCGCAACGCTGAAGAGCCTGTCGCCGATCCGGTCGATCGCGACGGTCGTGCAGACGGGGACGAGCGGCTATCGCAAGCTGATCGCGACGGGATCGATGGGCGCGGGCTGGGTCGGCGAGACCGCGCCGCGGCCCGAGACGGCAACGCGCAGCTTTGCCGAGATCGTGCCGCCCTCGGGCGAGCTCTACGCCAATCCGGCAGCGAGCCAGGCGATGCTCGACGATGCGATGTTCAACGTCGAGGACTGGCTGGCCGAGCAGCTGGGGCGCGAGTTTGCGGTCGCAGAGGGCAGCGCGTTCGTGAACGGCAATGGTACGAACCGGCCGAAGGGTTTCCTCACTTATGCCACCACCGGCGAAGGCGACCATGTCCGTGCGTTCGGGACGCTGCAACATCTGGTTTCGGGCGCGGCAGGCGGATTTCCTACGGCAAACCCTCAGGACAAGCTGGTCGAACTCGTCCATACGTTGAAGGCCCCTTATCGTCAGGGCGCAACATGGGTGATGAATTCGGACACTCTGGCGCGTATCCGCAAGTTCAAGACGACCGATGGCGCGTTCATCTGGCAGCCGGGGTTGGTCGAGGGGCAGGCGGCGACGCTGCTCGGATATCCGGTGGTCGAGGCCGAGGATATGCCCGACGTCGGCGCGAACAGCCTGGCGATTGCGTTTGGCAATTTCCGCGCCGGTTATCTGGTGGCCGATCGCGGCGAGACGCGCATCCTGCGCGATCCTTTCAGCAACAAACCCTTCGTGCATTTCTATGCAACCAAAAGGGTTGGCGGTGCGATCATTGATTCGCAGGCGATCAAGCTGATGAAGTTCGCTGCCAGCTAAGCGACTGGCGCGATGGGCGCCCGGTTCCGCTCTCCCCTTTCGGGCGGGCCGGGCGCCAATTTTCGGACCAAATATAGGGAAGCCGCGAAGGCGGTGGAGGAGCGGCGATGGCGGAGAGCCTGTTTCCGGGGGAGCCCCCTGTGAGCCTTGACGAGGTGCGTGCGTGGCTGCGGCTGGGCACGCCGGCTGACGATGCGGTGATCGAGCGGCTGATCGATGCCGCGACCAATATTTGCGAAGCCTTTATCGGCGGACGGTTGATTATGCGCGCGGCAGAGGAAGTGCTGCCGATCGCCTTCGGGCAGGTGCGGCTGCGCGTGTGTCCGGTTGTTGGGGTCGATGCAGTGACGTTGCTGGCGGGGGACAGCGAAACGGTGCTGCAGGAGGGCGACTATCGCATGGCGATTGCGCCCGACGGAGGTGCGCGGATGACGATTGCGGCACCGGGTGACGCGAAGCGAGTGCGCGTCGCCTATCGCGCCGGCATGGCGGGAGAGGCAAACGGCGTGCCCGAAGCGATCCGCCATGGGATTATTCGCATGACGCAGCATCTGTATCTGGCGCGCGACGGTGCCGGCATCGCGCCGCCCGCCGCGATCGCGGCGCTGTGGCAGCCGTGGCGGCGGGTGACGCTGGGCGGCGAGCGATGATGAGCGCGGAGGGCGCAGTGCGCGCGCGTGCGCTGGAGCTGCTCGCGAACGACGCGGCGCTGGCGGCGGTGGTTCACGGGATATTCGACGGCACGCCGCCGCGTGCGAACACACCTTATGTCACGGTCGGCGCCGCGGAAGGCAGCGATTGGGGAACAAAGGACCGGGCGGGGCGCGAGGTTCGCCTGACGTTGACGTTGGTTGGCGTGGGCAGTGCGGCCGATGATAGGGCTGCCGCGCGGATCGAGGCGGTTGTCGCGAAGTTACGCGGCGCTGCGGGTTCGTGGTCGGTCGTTGCGGCGCGCACGATAAAGACGCGCTTCGGCCTTGCGCGCGACGGTGGCTGGCGTCACGAGATTATCGTGCGGTGCCGTTGTCTGGCGGGGTAGGGGGGGTGACGATATCCTCGCTGTGGCGGAGCCATGGGAAAAATCGCAACCTTCATCGTCACCCCGGCTTTCGCCGGGGAACAGAATATGACTTGTCGCAAGTCCGGGATGACGAACGGGTGGGCCGAAACAGGTTCAGCATGACGCCCGTTTCCCAGCAGAAGGCGTCACTCGCCCGGAAGCGAGTTGTTTGCCTTATAATCCTTGAACTTGTCGGTGAAATTGGCGTGGTAATCCTCGATCTGCATATCGGCGTCTTCAGACGCGACCTTTTCGGAATCACCGCCCGAGCGGCCGAGCGCGATCACTGCGGCGCGGAACGCATCGGCTTGCGTTGAGCAGTTCGCCTTGAGCCCGAGTTCATATTCGGCCTCTTCCTTCTTTGCCTCGAGCGCCTTCTTCATGTCGTCGCGCAAGCATTTGGTGAAAGCGGCGCGCGTCGTGTCGACCGCACCGGTCGGTGCGGGTGCCATGGCGGCCAAAAGCAATGTCGTGATCAGCATCCTGCGACTCCCCGTTAACGCATGATTTTTTACCCAAGGAGATTAGACGATGGCAATTGAAAATGGGAGTGCTTTTCTGCTCAAGATTGGCAACGGCGAAGCACCGCCCACGTACCAGACGGTTGCCGGTCTGCGCACCACTCAGATGTCCGTGAATGGCGAGGCGGTGAATGTCACCACGAAGGATTCGGGCGGCTGGCGCGAGCTGTTGTCGGGCGCCGGAGTTCGGTCGGTTTCGGTGAGTGCAGCGGGCATTTTCACAGGGTCGGATGCCGAAGTGCGCCTTCGCGGTCATGCGCTTTCGGGCGTCATTGACGATTATGAACTGAGTTTCGAAAGCGGCGAGCGGCTGGTCGGGAGCTTCCTGGTGACGCGGCTTGACTATGCCGGCGATTATAATGGCGAGCGCAATTACACGCTGAACCTCGAATCGAGCGGCGCGGTGACGAGCCTGTGAGCGGCGCGAATATGCTGCGCGGCGAGGCCGAACTGCGCGCGGGCGAAGGGCTGTTTGTCCTGCGCCCGAGTTTTGCTGCGCTGATTGCGGCGGAGGCCGAACTGGGGCCGCTGTTTGCGCTCGTCGAACGCGCGGCGGACGGGAGGCTGGGGCTGGGCGAGATGGCGTCGCTGTTCTGGCATTGCGTGAGAGATCGGCCGGAGGCGCTGACGCGCGAGGCGGTTGGCGAGGCGGTTGTCGCGCAGGGGCTGGCGGCCGTGACCCCGGCGCTGCGCGTGCTGCTGGGGCAGATATTGCAGGGACGTTGAGGTGGTGAGCGACCGACTTGGACCCGCGGCGCTCACGCTCGTGGGCCTGATGGCGCGCGTCGCGGGATGGCGGCCGGATGATGTCTGGGCAGCGACGCCCGCCGATGTTCGCGCGGTGCTGGCGGGCTGGGTTGAGGCGGACGCCGGGGCATCGTTCGACGGTGCGGCGTTGGCGGCGATGATGGAAAGGTTTCCCGATGGGTGACGAGATCGACGAAATGGTCGTTGCGGTGCGCGCCGACACGGGTGCGTTCCGGCGTGATATCGCCGTGTTGCGCGCCGAGCTTGACGGGCCGCTGGTGGCGGGTGCCGACGAGGCCGGACGCGGGATCGAGCGGGCGCTGTCGCGGGCGATCGTCAGCGGCAAGATGGGGTTCGAGGATCTAAAGCGGCTGGCGATGTCGGTGATGGCGGATATTGCGCGCGCGGCGATTTCGAACGGGATCGGCGCGGCGATGGGCGGTGGTCGATCGAGCGGCGGGTCGGGGGGACTGCTGTCGCTCGGCACCTCGATCGCGATGGCGCTGTTCGGGGCGCCGGGACGCGCGACGGGCGGGCCGGTGAGCGGCGGGCGGGCCTATAAGGTCGGTGAGCGCGGTCCTGAATTATTCGTGCCGACCGCGAGCGGACGGATCGAGCCCGCAGGCAATGGTGCGCGCAATATCGCGATCACGGTGAATGTGCGCGGGGACGTGGGCAGCGAACCGCAGCGACTGGCGCAGACGGGGCGGCAACTGGCGCGCGCAGTGCGGCGCGCGGTTGCGCAAGGCGACGACTGATGGGTTGGGCTTTGGTCGCCGCGGCGGAGCCGCATCATTGCAAGGGCTGGCTCAAGCGCTTTGATCCGCGTTTTTGGACTGTCGATTTTGCGCGGCCGATGATGGCGAGCGTGACGAGCGACACGCCGGGCGCGCTGCGTGTCGAGACGGTTTTCTATCAGAAGCAGGATCTGGCAGGGCTGATCTGGGAAGCAAAGGATCGGTGGGATCATCCGTTGCTGGCTTATGAAACGCGGCGCGATTTTCGGCGCACGCAGTTGCGATTTCGCTGGCGATCGGGCGGGGTGAAGCCGCTCGACGCGCTGCACGGGCCGACCCTGACGATCGAGGGGCGCGATGCCGAAGGGGCGCCGCGCGCCTGGTACGTGCGATTGTGGAATTATGCGGTGGGGACGGGCGAGGACGCGATCGTCAGTCTGGACTTCGATGCGCTGAACGGCGGCTTTCTGTTGCCGGGTGAAGCCAACCCGGTGTGGGCGGGCGATATCGACCGGATGTTCATATCGCTGGTGCCGCCTGCTTATGATGGCGGCAAGGGTGTCCTGCGGTCTCCGGTCGCGGGATGGGCGGAGATGAGCGAAATCAGCTGTTCGGGGTCAGGGTCGGTGCTGGCGATCGGCGACGTGGTGATGCCCGAGCATGGCCTCGGGATCGCGAGCGGATATGACGACAGCTATCATCTGACCCCTGCGCGGCTGGTGCGGCAGATCGTGCAATTGGGCTATCGCGGCGACGTCGTCCATTATGTCGGGATGAGCCATTATATGCGGCTCGAAGCGGTGAGTTCAGCCTTTTATGCGAGCGTTGCGGGCGGAGTGCTCAACGCGCCTTGCGCGGCGTGGCATGCGGGATTTGCGGCAGCTTGCGCTGAGGCGGGGCTCGGGTTGATCTGGTCGCTCTCTTACGAGCTTTTCGACGCCTATTGCCGCAACGACTGGAAGCAGCGGACGCAGGATGGCACGCCGGCGCTGACCGGATGGGAACCGCCATCGACCTTGCTGTCGCCGGCGAACGGTGCGGCGATGGGCTATCTGCAGCTTGTCGCGCGGGCGTTCGTGCGGATCGGTATCGCCGCGGGATTGCCCCCCAAGGTCCAGGTTGGCGAGCCGTGGTGGTGGATTGCAAGCGGCGGACGAATTTGCGCCTATGATGCGGCGGCGACGAAAGCGCTCGGGCGCCGGAGTGTGGCGATCGCCGACGTGCGGGAGGCACTGAGCCCACCGCAACTGACGATGCTCGATGCACTGGGCGGGTTGCTCGCGGTATCGACAGCGGCGCTCGTCGCGGCGGCGCGCGATGAAGCGGGAGCGGCGGGGCTGGTCAGCCATTTGCTCGTCTATCTGCCGACGGTGCTCGACCCGGCCGCACCTGCAGCGCGGCGGGCCAATGTGCCGCTCGGCTGGGCGGCGCCCGCGTTCGATGTGCTGCAACTGGAGGATTATGACTGGGTGACCGAGGGGCGCAGCGCCGATACGGCCAGCGCGCGCGCAGCGATGGTGTTGCGGCTCGGCTATCCGACTGACGAACAGCATTATTTTTCGGGTTTCGTGCTGCGGCCTGACCAGCGTGCGCAATGGGCGCTGATCGCCGATGCGGCCAATGCGGCGCGGCGTGCGGGGGTGGCGCAGGCCTTTGTCTGGGCCTTGCCGCAGGTCGCGCGCGACGGCTTTGTGACGTTTGACGGGGAGAGTGATGTGCAGGCTTTTGATGCAGTCGATTTTCCGCTGGCGATCGGGCGCGAGGCGATGGTCGCGACCGAATTTTCGACGCAGATCATCAGCTCGCCATCGGGGCATGAGCAGCGCGCGAGCGAATGGGCCGAAGCGCGAATGCGCTATGACGCGGGGCCGGGAATCCGGTCCGAAGCCGATGTGCGGATGCTAGCAGAATTTTTTCGCGCGCGACGCGGCGCGGCGCGCGGCTTTCGTTTTCGCGATCCGTTCGATGACAGCTCGGCGGTCGATGGCGGTTTGCCGACGGCGAAGGATCAGTTGCTAGGGGTTGGTGACGGCGCGCGGCGCGAGTTTGCGCTGGTGAAACGCTATGGCGATGGCGACGCCGAACAGGCGCGCGCGATCCGGCTACCCGTTGCGGATAGCGTACGCGTGTCGGTCGACGGAATTGAGACGGCGGCGTTTCTGGTAACCGCGGCGGGGGCAATTTTGCTCGACGTGCCGCCACCGATGGGCGCCGAAGTGCGCGCGGGATATGTTTTCGACGTGCCGGTGCGTTTTGCTGAGGACCGGCTGGAGGCGAGCCGTGCAACCTATCTGGCGGGGGAGATTGCGCATGTGCCGCTGGTCGAGGTGCGGGCGCCATGGTGATGATGGCAGCGGCGCCCGGCTGGCTGCGCGAAGAGGTCGTCACGCTGGCGTGGTGTTGGCGGCTGGCGCGGCGCGATGGAGTGGTGATCGGGCTTACCTCGCACGACCACGATCTGCTGGTCGGTGGCATTGTCTATCGCACGGCGCCAGGGATGAAGCCTTCGGCGCTCGAGACAAGCGATAGCCTCGACGCAGGCACGATGGACTTGGAAGGCGCGATCGCAAGCGAGGCGATTTCGGGGCGCGACCTTGATGCGGGGCGCTGGGACGGCGCCGAGCTTGAGCTGTTCGTGACCGACTGGAGCGCGCCCGAGACGGCGCCGGTGACGGTGGCGCGGGGGTCTTTGGGGGCGATCGAGCGGCGCGGGGCGGCGTTTTCAGCGGAGCTGCAAGGCGTAACGCGGCTGCTCGACCGGCCGGTGTGTCCGGCGACATCGCCATCGTGCCGCGCGATGCTGGGCGACCGGGCGTGCCGCGTCGATCTGGCGCCGCTGACGCATCGGCGGCGGGTCGTTGCAGTCGACGGGCGTGCGGTGACGCTGGATGTGGCGGTGGCGGACATGGCCTTTGGTGACCTGATGTGGATGGAAGGCGCGAATTGCGGCCTGGCGAGCCCGGTGATCGCAGTGGACGGTGCGGTGCTGAATCTGGCCGAGGCGCCGGCCTTTGTGCCGAGATGTCCGGCGGGGGTGCGGCTCATCGCGGGGTGCGATAAACAGCTTGCGACGTGCCGCGATCGTTTTGCCAATGCGATCAACTTTCGCGGCGAGGCGCATCTGCCAGGGAATGACCTGCTGACGCGCTATCCGGGTGGATGAGCTTGCGGCGCGCGCTTTTGTGGCGGCGCAGGCGATGGTCGGGGTGCAGTTTCGGCCGCAGGGATATGACCCTGCGACGGGGGTCGATTGCGTCGGGCTGGTGTGGGCGGCTTATGCGGTGGCGGGGCGCGAGTTGGTGCGGCCGGTGGGGTATCCGCTGCGCGGCTGGTCGCGTGAGCGCGTCGAAGCGGCACTGGCGGCGGCGGGTTTTGCACCTGCGGCCGGTGCGGGGAGCGTCGGCGACGTGCTGCTGATCGCGCTGCCGGCGGGGCAATATCATCTCGGGCTGCTTGGGAACGCGACATTCGTTCACGCGCATGTGGGTCTGCGACATGTGGTCGAGACACCGGTCGATACCGCGATACGCAACGCGGCGCGGTGGCGGCTTTCGTAGAGGAGGAGACGGCGATGGCGACTTTGGTGCTGACGGTGGTCGGCGGGATGGTCGGAGGGCCGATTGGCGCCGCGATCGGCGCGGCGGCGGGGCAACAGATTGACGCTGCGGTCTTCAGGCCAAAGGGGCGCGAAGGCCCGCGGCTTGCCGATCTGAAAGTTCAGGCGTCGACCTATGGCCAGCAGATCCCGCAAATGTTCGGCACGATGCGCGTGGCGGGGAGCGTGATCTGGGCGACCGACCTGATCGAACGGCGCAGCAAGCGCGGCGGAGGCAAGGGGCGGCCATCGGTGAGCGAATATAGCTATACGGTGTCGCTTGCGGTTGCGCTGTCGTCGCGGCCGATCCGCGCGATCCGCCGTATCTGGGCCGACGGCAATTTGCTGCGCGGTTCGAGCGGGAGCTTTCAGGAGCGCTGCAGCTTTCGCTGGTATGACGGGAGCGATGATCAGCCCGTCGATCCGCTTATCGCGTCGGCGCTGAGGATCGGGTCGGCGAGCGCGTTTCGCGGGCTGGCCTATGTGGTGTTCGAGGAGCTGGAGCTCGGCGCGTTCGGCAACCGGATTCCGTCGCTCACTTTTGAAGTCGAGGCCGATGCGGGGAGTGTCGATGCCGGGATGATCGGAAACAGCCTGTTGAACGAGGCGGGGCGCTGTGCGGGCGACTGGCCGTTTGCGGGTTATGCGGCATCGGGCGACCGCGCGCGCGATGCGTTGACCCCGCTGTTCGAGGCGGATGGGATCCGACTGATGAGCGGCGCCGATGGCTGGCAACTGGCGCCAGCGACGCGGGGCGATGCGCCAAGGGCGCTGAGCGATTTTCGCGAGGCGGGGCGGAGCGAAACGGCGGGCGACCGGATCGAGCAGCGCCGCATGCCACTGTCATCGCTGCCGGGCGAGGTCCGGCTGCGCCATTATGAGCCCGATCGCGATTATCAGCTGGGACAGCAATCGGCGCGGGTTGCAGGCGGCGGAGTGCGTGAGGAGCGGATTGACCTGCCCGCCGTATTGCCGGCGCCGTCGGCGCGTGCGCTGGTGCAGCGGCTTGCCTCGAGCGCGGCCGATGGACGCGAGACGCTGGTGTGGCACGCCGATCTGGCGGCGCTGGCGCTGCCGGTCGGGGAGGTGGTGACATTGGCCGACGGCGGCGCGTGGCGGGTGGCGGGGCGCTCCGTGCGGGCGAACGAGGTGTTGCTCGAGCTGAAGCTTCATCAACCGCTGCCCTCGGCCGAGTTGCCCGCAACGCCGGGTGTGTCGGTGACGGCGCACGACTGGCCCGAAGCGGTGGGCACGGTTCAGCTGTTCGACTTGCCCAGTCTGGGAAGTCCGGCGGCATCGGCGCCGCGGATATTGATCGCAGGCGCGGGAAGCAACGATGGGTGGCGGGGCGCCGATTGCTGGTTCGTGCCTCGCGCAGGTGCGGAGCCGATCCCCGTCGGTACGATAAGGCCGGCGGCGGCGCTGGGGGAGCTTTCCGCGCCGCTTGGCACGGCGCGCCAATATCTGTTCGATCTTGCCAATGTGGCGGTCGTCAAGCTCGCCAACCCGTCGATGACGCTGGAATCGGTGGGCGACGCCGCGCTGCTTGGCGGAGCGAACCGGGCGATGGTGGGCGGTGAACTGTTGCAGTTTGGCATCGCCGATGCAGTGGGGCCCGCGCTGTGGCGATTGTCGCGCTTGCTGCGCGGCAGGGCTGGAACCGCGAGCCGTGCCGTCCATGCGCCGGGCACGCCCTTTGTCCTGCTCGATGATCCCGCGCTGCTGATGTTGCCCGAAGATCTTGCCGGATGGGCCGAGGGCGGCGATGCCAGCCTGCAATGGGCGCCGCGTGGCGGGGCAACGCTGACCGAGATTGGCGTGCCATCGGCCGCACGCGCGCTCCGGCCGCTTGCACCTGTTCACGGACGAATCCGACCCGACGAAAAGGGGGGCGTGACGATAAGCTGGGTCTGGTGCGGCCGCATTGATGCGGGCTGGCGTGACCATGTTGATCAGCCGTCCGGCGAGAGCCGCGACGTCTGGCATATTTCCGTGTCACCATCGGTTTCGGGCGTCGGGCCGTGGGAACGCGCGTTACCCGCGTTGCATGTCACGGCTGACGAGTTGGCGGCATTGCCGCCGGGTTGCACGATCGAGATCCGGCAAGCGGGAGACCTCGCCTTGTCGCCGCCGCTCAATTTGCCTCTGACGTGAAGGAAAAAGCATGACCGATATGGCTATGACGCCGCGCTTCGGGTTACCGTTACTTGCCGTGGCGCAGGCGCAGAAAGAGGTAACGCATAATGAAGCGCTGACGCTGCTCGACGCCCTTGTTCACGCCGCGGTCGAGGATGGCCCGCTTGCAGAACCGCCGGCCGACCCTGCCGAAGGGCAGTGCTGGATCGTCGGAGCGACACCGCAGGGCGGCTGGGTTGGACGGCCGAATGCGATCGCGCTCTGGACCGAGAACGGATGGCGGTTTGCATCGGCGCGTCGCGGAATGCACATAACCCGCCTCGGCGATGGTTCGCGGCTTCGATTCGACGGTACGACATGGACCGCACCGGGGTCGGTTGAGCCGGCGGAGGGTGGGTCGACAATCGATTCCGAAGCGCGTACGGCTATCGCAACGTTGATCCTCCAGCTCGCAGCGCAGGGTCTTCTGATCGCAGGCTGAATTTCCTTTCGCCAGCAACAAAAGTGCGACTTTTTGGCAACAGATTAGCGATTTGTTCACTTGCACGGAACCAAAGCGGCGAGTAGGACGTCTGCCGAGACGTATATCTCAACTTGAAAGGGGAATTACTATGAGGAAGCTTGCCGTCGCTATGGCATTAGCCTCCACCGCCCTGGCGTCGCCTGCTCTGGCGCGCGACGACTCTTGGTATGTTGGTGTTGGCGCTGGCGCCATGCTGGTCGAAGACCTTGATCTGGACATTGGCACGTTCGACAATGCCGGTACTCTCGATCATCGCGCTGGCTATGATTTCGAAGGTACGGTCGGTTACGATTTTGGCGGTTTCCGCGCCGAAGTCGAAGTCGGCTATCGTGAAGCCGACATCAAGTCGGGCCGTTTCACCGCTCCGGGCATCCCCCAGACGGCTGGCGGAACCGGCCTCTTGGCTACCGGTTCGGTCCCGCTTGCGGGTGATACCAATGCTCTGAGCTTCATGGTCAATGGCCTGCTCGACTTTGGTGACGACGACGGCCTTCAGGGCTTTGTCGGCGGTGGTGCCGGTGTTGCTCGCGTTTCGGTTGAACCCGTATATGCTGGTAACTTCCTTGACGATTCGGACACGGGCTTCGCCTGGCAGGCAATCGCGGGCGTTCGCGCTCCGCTGACTGACAGCATCGATGTTGGCCTGAAGTATCGCTTCTTCAACGTCGACAATGTTGGCCTGGTCGATCAGCTCGGTCGCGACGTTTCGACGCGCTTCCGTTCGCACTCGCTCCTGGGTACGCTGACGTTCAACTTCGGTGGCGCTCCGGCACCGGTGGAACCGACGGCTCCGCCGCCGCCTCCCCCGCCGCCGCCCCCGCCCCCGCCGCCTCCGCCGCCGCCGGTCGTGGAATGCGCACCCGGACCGTACATCGTGTACTTCGACTGGGATCAGTCGAACATCACGCCGGAAGCGGCTTCGACGCTCGACAACGCGATCAGCGCTTACAACCGTGGTTGCACGGGTACGCAGGTCATGCTCGCAGGTCACGCTGACCGTTCGGGTTCGGCCAAGTACAACGTCGGCCTGTCGGAACGTCGTAACACTGCAGTTCGCAGCTATCTCACCGCTCGCGGTATCTCGGATGGCTCGATCAGCGCGCAGGGCTTCGGCGAAAGCCGTCCGGCCGTTGCAACCGCCGATGGCGTCCGCAACGACCAGAACCGTCGCGTGGAAATCACTTACGGT
>JAURVS010000074.1 GCA_030655355.1 Sphingopyxis sp. | reverse complement strand
GGCGTCGATTCGCCCAGCGTGACTTCAAACGGCTGTTTTTCGCCATTGCCGCGGATCCACACCATCTTCACGCGCACGCGGCCCGCCCAGACGCAGCGCGCGTTCATCGGGCAGCGGCTGTCTTCGAGAACTTCTATCGGCTGGACGATCGGCCCGTCGACATAGGCTTTCTGCCCCAGCGCGACGTCGCTGCCGTCGGGAAGCGGGGCGCTGCGTGTCGTCGCGCAGGCGGAAAGCGCCAGAATGGCGGGGAGGGCAAGCGCCGAAAGGCGATACAGGTTCAACATTTGCCCGTATCTGACCCTGCCGCTATGAACGCGCCATGAAAAAACCAACCTGCTTGCTTTACTTGATTTCGCCGCTCGACGTTGGCGGCGATTTTCCCGACCGTCTGACCGAAGCGCTTGACGCTGGCCCGGTCGCGGCCTTTCAGTTTCGCGTCAAAGATCTCGAGCAGCATGAAGCGGCGCAGCTTGCCGAGCCGCTGCAGGCGATCTGCGCGGCGCGCGACGTCGCCTTTATCGTCAATGACGATATTGCGCTCGCCAAGCGACTTGACGCCGACGGCGTGCATCTGGGGCAGGATGACGGCGACCCGCGCGACGCGCGCCGCGAGCTTGGGCCGTTGGCGCAGATCGGCGTGACCTGTCACGCTAGCCGCCATATGGCGATGGAAGCGGGCGAGGCGGGGGCGGACTATGTCGCCTTCGGCGCCTTTTTCCCGACAACTACCAAGGCCGTCGAACATCACGCCGAGCCGGAAATATTGCAGTGGTGGCAGGGCATGTTCGAATTGCCTTGTGTCGCCATCGGCGGGATCACGATCGAGAATGCACGCGTGCTCGTCGATGCGGGTGCCGATTTTCTGGCGGTATCGGCTGGGGTTTGGGCTCATCCCGAAGGGCCCGCGGCAGCGGTGAAAGCGTTCGGCGCGCTACTCGGAGATCAGCCCGCGGGGTAATCGCGCCCCGGCGCTTTTGGTGCTGCGCCCGATGTGGGGCGCGGTGCGGCATCCTTGCGCCAACCGAACAGGCCGGCGCAAGGCGCCCCGCGCTGAGCCCGCTTGACGCCGCCACCAACGGGCGGTCCAACCGGCTCTGAAAATTCGCTATTCATCATGCCTGCGGTTATGACATTGCCCGCGGGTGCCATATTGGATCGATGCGTCAAATCGGCTTCGGTTCGTCGCCTTTTGGCTGGTACAAGACCCGGCGTGTCGGAACACGTCAGGCGAGGAGAAGTTGATGACCGAAATCACCTCAGCGGCAGAACGCGGGCGCGAATTGACGCTGCGTGCAGTCCTGCTCGGCGGCTTGCTTACGCTGATGTTCACGGCGGCGAACGTCTATCTGGGATTGAAGGTCGGGCTGACCTTCGCGACCTCGATCCCCGCGGCGGTGATTTCGATGGCCTTGCTTCGATATATGGCCGGATCGACGATTCTCGAGAATAATATCGTCCAGACGATCGCAAGCGCCGCGGGCACGCTGGCGGCGATCATCTTCGTGCTGCCGGGGCTTGTCATGGTCGGTTACTGGCAGGGCTTCCCGATGATCGAGACGACGGCGATCACGATGCTCGGCGGCATATTGGGCGTTCTCTTTTCGGTGCCACTCCGCCGCGCGCTCGTCGTCGATTCGGATCTTCCCTATCCCGAAGGACGCGCTGCGGCCGAAGTGCTGCAAGTCGGAGCGGCCAGCGCCGAGGGCGCGGAGGAAAACCGCGCCGGGCTTTCTGCTCTTTTATGGAATTCGATCATCGCCGCGGCCTTCACGCTGCTGACCCAGATGAAACTTGCGGGCGCCGAAGTCGCGCGCTGGTTCGCGGTCGGCAGCGGCGCGACGGGCATTGCGGGTGGACTGGCGTTTGCGCTGTTCGGCGTCGGTCACCTCGTCGGCCTGTCGGTCGGCATTGCGCAGCTTGTCGGGCTGATCACTGGCTGGTGGGTGCTGCTGCCCATATTGACGCAAGGCGGTACCGGTGACCCGGAAACGCTGGCGAATACCGTATTCCGCGCGGACGTGCGCTTCTTTGGCGCGGGCGTGATCGCGGTGGCCGCGATCTGGACTTTGATCCGAATCGCGGGGCCGGTGCTCGGCGGTATCCGGTCGGCGATGGCCGCGAGCCGCGCGCGGCAGGGCGGCGAAGCGCTGGCGATCGAAGAACAGGATATATCGATCAACTGGGTGTTCGGTGGATCGCTGGCGCTGATGCTGCCGATCGGCTGGCTGCTCTGGACCGTCCTCGCTGGCGGGCCGCTGGCCGGGTCGTCGATGATCCTGATTGCGGGCGCAATCCTGTTCATCATCGTCGTCGGGCTGATGATCGCTTCGGTCACGGGCTATATGGCGGGGCTGATCGGCGCGTCGAACTCGCCCGTGTCGGGGATCGGCATCCTTGCGATCATCGCCTCGTCGCTGCTCCTGCTCGGCCTTCTCGGCCGTGGCGGCGGCGAGGAAGAGATTGCCGCGATGGTCGCCTACGCGCTGATCGTGACGGGTCTCGTGTTCGGCATCGCGACGATTTCGAACGACAATCTTCAGGATCTGAAGACCGGCCAGCTTGTCGGCGCGACGCCGTGGAAACAGCAGGTCGCGCTGATCATCGGCGTTATCTTCGGTTCGATCATCGTTCCGCCGGTGCTCAATGTCCTCAACGAGACGCTCGGTTTCGTCGGCGCGCCGGGCGCAGGGCCTAACGCGCTCGCCGCGCCGCAGGCGGGGCTGATCTCGTCGCTCGCGCAAGGCGTGCTGGGCGGCAACCTCAACTGGACGATGCTTGGCTATGGCGCGCTAGCCGGCGTCGGCTTCATCATCGTCGATGCGCTGCTCGGCCGTGCGGGCAAGCTTCGGTTGCCGCCGCTGGCGATTGGCATCGGCGTCTATCTGCCGATGGCGGTGATCCTGCCCGTCGTCATCGGCGCCGTCGGCGGGTGGTTCTATGATCGCTGGGCGGCGAAACGCCCGAACGCGGGATTTGCGCATCGCATGGGGGTCCTCACCGCGACGGGGATGATCGTCGGCGAAAGCCTGTTCGGTGTGCTCTATGCAGGCGTCGTTGCGGGCAGCGGCAGCGATGCGCCGCTCGCGGTCGTCGGAGATGGCTATGCGCCCTATGCGCCGTGGGTTGGGTTGATCCTGTTCGTTGGGCTGGTGTGGCTCAGCTACAAGCGCACGCGCCGCCTTGTCGTCGCGACGCCGTAACGCTGCGGCTTGCCCTTCGGCGCGTGCGCGGCTAAAGGCGCGCACCTGATACCTGCGCCCCTGCGGCGCCGGTTTGCTCTTTCCATCCTTGAACTGTGAGTGTGCGCGATGAAAATCACCGGCGTTGAAATCCGTCCCGGCAATATTATCGAATTTGAAAAGGGGATCTGGAAAGTTACCAAGATCCAGCACACCCAGCCGGGCAAGGGCGGCGCCTATATGCAGGTGGAAGCCAAGAATCTGATCGACGGCCGCAAGCTCAACAACCGTTTCCGCAGTGCGGATACGGTCGAAAAGGTTCGCCTCGACACCAAGGATTTCCAGTTCCTCTACGCCGAAGGCGACGATCTGGTGTTCATGGACAAGGACACGTTCGAGCAGATCAACATCTCGAAGGATGTTGTCGGCGAGGCGCATGAGTTCCTTCAGGACGGCATGGATGTCGTGCTCGAGCTTTGGGAAGAACGCCCGATCTCGGTCGAACTGCCCGAAACGATCGAAGCGACCATCGTCGAAGCCGACGCGGTGGTGAAGGGGCAGACCGCCTCGTCGTCGTACAAGCCTGCGATCCTCGACAATGGTGTGCGCGTTATGGTTCCGCCGCATATCACGAGCGGCACCAAGATCGTCGTGCATGTGTACGACCGCGAATATGTCCGCCGCGCCGACTGAGTGGATTTGACAGCGTCGCCCCGTGAAAGCGGGGGCCGCTGAAGTTTTACATTGCCGACAGCGACCCCTGCCTTCGCGGGGGCGACGCGTTGAAGGAAACCAAAATGGCCGTATCCGGCATCATTACCGTCATGGAACGTGCCGCGCGCAAGGCCGGCACGAAGCTGCGCCGCGACTTCGGCGAAGTCGAACATCTCCAGGTCTCGCAAAAGGGGCCCGCGGATTTCGTCTCGAAGGCCGATCAGGCCGCTGAGCGCACGCTGTATGACGAGCTTGGCCGCGATCGTCCGGGTTGGGGCTTTGTGCTCGAAGAGGGCGGCATCATCGAAGGCGAGCCGGGCAAGCCGCGCTTCATCATCGATCCGCTCGACGGGACCTCGAATTTCCTCCACGCGATCCCGCATTTCGCGATTTCGATCGCGGTGCAGGAACCCAAGCCCGGCGGCGGCTGGGGCGACGTCACCGCGGCGCTGATCTATCAGCCGGTGACCGACGAAAGCTATTGGGCCGAACGTGGCCGCGGTGCGTGGTTGCACGACCGCCGTTTGCGCGTCGCGTCGCGCCGTCACCTCAACGAGTGTCTGATTTCGACCGGTATTCCGTTCATGGGCCATGGCAATATGGCACAGTGGAGCCGCATTTTCGGCGCCGTCGCACCTGAAGTCGCAGGCATCCGCCGCTTCGGCGCCGCCAGCCTCGACCTCGCATGGGTTGCGGCGGGCCGATACGACGGCTTCTGGGAAAGCGACCTGAAAATCTGGGACGTTGCTGCCGGCATGTTGCTGGTGCGCGAAGCTGGCGGCTTCGTGAGCGATTTCCGCGGCGGCGACCGTGCGGTCGAGCGCAGCGAATTCATCGCGGGTAGCGCGGCAGTCCATTCAAAGCTGCAGAAGCTGGTCGCGGGCGCTTTGCGTAACGCCTGACGGTTGAACTTCTGCTAATTTCTTCGTCACCCCGGACCAAGTCCGGGGTGACGAGAGATCAGCATGCGCTATTTCTCGAAGACATATTCGCGGAAGCTGTCCATCAGCGATGCCCAGGTGTTGAACGTCTCGCCGACATTTTCGCGCGGGATTCCCGCGAAATCGAGGTCGACGTCCATTTCGAGGACTGGATCGCCCTCGTCATCCTTGTACGCGCGGGCGAAGCGCTTTTCCTTGTTCCACTTGTTGATCTTGTCGAGCGAGACGCCCTTGGCGTCGCTGAAGCCCATATAATATTGGAGCGTCTTGCACTTCTTGCCTTCGTCGCAATTCATGAAGAGGACGAGGAACTTCAGGCCGCCGCGATTGCTCTCGATATAGGGATCGTCGCCTGGCTTCGCGACGATCGTCGCGGGCCAGCCCTGCGACTCGACGATCGCCTTGATCGTCGCGGGATTCGATGCGTTGATCATTTCGGCGTGCGCCGGCGTTGCCGAGAAAAGTGCGGCTGCCCCCAAAGCGAGGGCGGCGCGAGCGGTAATTGGTCCCATGAAAACTCCTTAAATCGAAACGGCGCCGAAAAATGCAGCGAAACGACCCACTTTCGTCGGCGTATCACAGGGATAGGGCCACTCGCCAGCGTCGTTTATGCTTTTGGTCACACGCGTTACGAAATTCCTGCCCGCAGAGGTTGCGAGGCGCGGCGCGCTGGCCTAAAGCGCCCGCAACAAGGGTGCCAAGACACCCCAATATGATGAACAACAGAACTGCGAGCTCCCATGGTCGATCTGACGCAATATTTGCCGATCCTGATCTTTCTGGTCGTCGCCGTCGGCCTGTCGTCCGCCTTCGTATTCCTTCCGATGGGCGTTTCGCGGCTGACCGGTGCGCACAAGCCTGATCCGGCGAAGCTGACCGAGTATGAATGCGGCTTCCCGGCGTTCGAGGACGCGCGCAGCCAATTCGACGTCCGCTTCTATCTCGTCGCCATCCTATTCATCATCTTCGATCTCGAAGCGGCCTTCCTCTTTCCATGGGCGGTCAGCCTCAAGGAAATCGGCTGGGCCGGTTGGGCCACGATGATGATATTCCTCGCCGAACTGACGCTCGGCCTTGTTTATGCATGGAAGAAAGGGGCGTTGGACTGGGAATGAGCAATTCGATCATCCTGCCGCCCGGCCAGATGCCGGTTGCCCCCGGGGTCAACCCCGGAATCCTGCCAGTGGCGCCGGGGACCAACCCCGACGCGGCATTTTTCGACGACCTCAACAGCGAAGTCGGCGACAAGGGCTTTCTCGTCACCTCGACCGAGGATCTGTTCAACTGGGCGCGTACCGGCTCGCTGTGGTGGATGACCTTTGGTCTCGCGTGCTGCGCGGTCGAGATGATTCACGTCAATATGCCGCGCTATGACATGGAGCGTTTCGGCGCTGCACCGCGCGCATCGCCGCGCCAATCCGACGTGATGATCGTCGCGGGGACGCTCTGCAACAAGATGGCGCCTGCGCTGCGCCGGGTTTACGACCAGATGTCGAACCCGAAATATGTCATCTCGATGGGCAGCTGCGCCAATGGTGGCGGCTATTATCATTACAGCTATTCGGTGGTGCGCGGTTGCGACCGCATCGTACCCGTGGACATCTATGTGCCGGGTTGCCCCCCGACCGCCGAAGCTTTGCTTTACGGCGTGATGCAGTTGCAGCGGAAGATTCGCCGCACCGGGACGATCGAACGCTGATGGCCCATTCCGCTCCCCTCGTTGCGCCGCAACCGGCGCTGGCCGACGCGCTGAAGAAATTCGTCGGCAAAGACCTGCTCGCGCATGTCTTCACCGTCGACGAAGACAGCATCACCGTGACGCGCGAAGCCGTTGCCGGGGTGATGGTCGAACTGCGCGACAAGCTGGAATATCAGCAGCTGATGGAAATCGCCGGGGTCGACTATCCCGACCGCGCCGAGCGGTTCGAGGTTGTCTATCATCTGCTCAGCGTCACCAAGAATCATCGGCTGCGCGTCCGCGTGTCGACCGACGAGGCGACGCCGGTTCCGACTGTCGTGCCCTTGTGGCCGAACGCCGGCTGGCTCGAGCGCGAAGTGTTCGACATGTACGGCGTGCTGTTCGGTGGTAACACCGACCTGCGCCGCATCCTGACCGACTATGGTTTCCAGGGGCATCCGCAGCGCAAGGACTTCCCGCTGACCGGCTATACCGAGCTGCGCTATTCCGAAGAGGACAAGCGCGTCGTTTACGAGCCGGTGAAGCTGGCACAGGATTTCCGCAACTTCGACTTCATGTCGCCGTGGGAAGGCGCCGATTATGTGCTCCCTGGCGATGAAAAGGCTGGGGGTACTGGCGAAGCTCCGGGCAAGGGCGCTCCGACGCCGATGACCGCCGCTGAAGTCAAGAAATCCGACGATGACAAGGCGAAGGCATCGCCGCCGCCGACTCCGAAGACAACCGATACGCCGAGCCAGACTGGCGCGGGCGCCAAGGTGAATCAGAAGGCGGCCAAGACGAGCCGCGATGGCGCCAGCGCCAAGCCCGCGACCAAGCTGGCGAAGACGCCGGCCACCACCACGGCCGAAAAGGCCCCGGCGAAGCCGCGCGCGCCGCGCAAGCCCAAAACCCCTGAAAATGGGGGAGGTGACGCATGACCGACTCTCCGCATGTCCAGCATTATGGCGGTGACCTGTTTGAAGGCTATCCCGTCGATACCGCGAATACGCCGGGCGATCAGGCCGTAACCAACTACACGATCAACTTCGGTCCGCAGCATCCTGCGGCGCACGGCGTTTTGCGTCTCGTGCTCGAACTCGATGGCGAGATCATCGAGCGCGTCGACCCGCACGTCGGCCTGCTCCATCGCGGCACCGAGAAGCTGATCGAGTATAAGACCTATTTGCAGGCGCTGCCCTATTTCGACCGGCTCGACTATTGTTCGCCGCTCGCGATGGAGCACAGCTATGTGCTCGCGATCGAGAAGCTGCTCGACCTCGAAGTTCCGGCACGCGCGCAATATCTGCGAGTGTTGTTCGCTGAACTGACGCGCATCTGCAATCATATGCTCAACATCGGGTCGCACGTCATGGACGTCGGCGCGATGACGCCGAACCTGTGGGTGTTCGAACTGCGCGAGGATTGCCTCAACTTCTTCGAACGCGCTTCAGGTGCGCGGATGCACAGTGCCTATTTCCGCCCCGGCGGCGTTCATCAGGACGTCCCCGAGCGGCTGCTCTACGACATCGGCGAATGGTGCGAAAAGCGCCTGCCGAAGCTGTTCGGCGATGCGATGAGCCTCGTCATCGACAACCGCATCTTCAAACAGCGCAACGTCGATATTGCGACGGTGAGCAAGGAAGATGCGCTGGCGTGGGGCTTCTCGGGACCGATGATCCGCGGCAGCGGCATCGCCTGGGATTTGCGCAAGTCGCAGCCCTATGATGCTTATGCGCAGATGGAATTTGACATTCCCGTCGGCACCCGCGGCGATTGCTATGACCGTTTCATGGTTCGCGTCGAGGAAGTCTATCAGTCGGCGAAGATCATAAAGCAGTGCCTGCGCGACATGCCGACCGGCCCGATCGCCAGCCTCGATCGCAAAGTCGTCCCGCCGAAGCGCGGCGAGATGAAGCAGTCGATGGAGTCGCTGATCCATCACTTCAAGCTCTACACCGAAGGCTTCCACGTCCCGGCGGGCGAAGTTTATGTCGCGACCGAAAGCCCGAAGGGCGAGTTCGGCGTCTATCTCGTCAGCGACGGCAGCAACAAGCCGTACCGCTGCAAGATCCGGCCGACCGCGTTCAGTCACCTGCAGGCGATGGACATGATGTCGAAAGGCCACATGCTCGCCGACACCACCGCCATTATCGGCGCGATCGACGTCGTGTTCGGGGAGTGCGACCGGTGAGGATCATCAATTATAACCGTCATGCTGAACTTGTTTCAGCATCCATGGCCAGTGCTCTCGATTTGCGCTGCGCTGTTGGACAAGGCGGACCATGGACCCTGAAACAAGTTCAGGGTGACGAGGTTTTTCATGGCTGACGCACCCCAAATCCCCGACGAAGCCGAAACCCGCGCTCGCTGGGGCGCTTTTGTATGGACGGCTGAAAATGCCGAAAAGGCAAAGGCCGTTATCGCACGTTATCCGGCAGGGCGTCAGCGCTCGGCGGTGATGCCGTTGCTCGACCTCGCGCAGCGTCAGGTCGGCGCCGAGACGCAGACGCAGGGCTGGCTGCCCGTGCCGGTGATCGAATATGTGGCGGCCGCGCTCGATATGCCGTTCATGCGCGCGTATGAAGTTGCGACCTTCTACACCATGTATAATCTCGTGCCGGTCGGCCGCTATCATGTGCAGGTGTGCGGAACGACGCCGTGCCTGCTGCGCGGGTCCGACGATGTCATGGCTGCGTGCAAGAACCGCGGGATGACCAAGGGCAAAACGACGCCCGACGGCTTGTTCACGCTGACCGAAGTTGAGTGCATGGGCACCTGCACCAATGCGCCGATGGTCCAGATCAACGACGATAACTACGAAGACCTCGACTACGACAGCACGACGCGCATTCTTGATGCGCTGGCGGCGGGCGAGAATCCCAAGGCGGGGACGCAGCTTCCCAATCGTCATACGAGCGAGCCCGAGGGTGAACCGACGACGCTGAAGGCGATGGTCAAGGCCAACCACGACTATCGGAAGGAGTG
>JAURVS010000066.1 GCA_030655355.1 Sphingopyxis sp. | reverse complement strand
TCGTCTTTGTCGTGCTTGCGCTTGCGACGACGATCGTCGCCAATGCCCTGCGTGCCTATGGCACGATGGTCGCTGCCGAAATCTGGGGGATCGAGGCGGCGGGCGGGATCGACCATATTTTCTATGGCTGGATATTCTTCGGGCTGGTGATCGCCCTTGTCATGCTCGTCGCGCTCCGCTGGTTCGACCGCCCGGCGAATGACGCCGCGGTCGATATCGCCGGGTTGGACGGACCGTCGCGTTTTGCGGGGTCGGCTAAAGTCGTACTGCCCGCTGCGCTAGCGGTACCGTTGCTCTTTGCCGGTTGGGGTGTGCTGGTGGGCGGCCGCAGCGCCGGGCTGCCCGCAACGATGACGGTCGAAGCGCCGCCGGGCTGGAGCGACGCGCGCGTTGGCGGCATGCCGTGGGCGCCGCGCTTCGACGGCGCCGATCAACGGCTGCTAAGGCAATTTGCCGATGCCAAGGGGCAGGTGGTGACCGTCGCGATCGGCGGGTACGAACGCCAGGCCGAGGGGCGCGAGGTTGTGGCCTTCGGGCAAGGCGCTGTTGATCCCGACAGCAAATGGGCGTGGAGCGCATCGCTGCCAGCGGTCGACGGGGCAAAGACCGAAAGACTGTTACATCCGGGGCCAGTGCTGCGTGATGCCGCTACCTGGTATGTCATCGATGGTACTGTCACCGGCGATCCGCGACGCGCCAAACTGGCCGGCCTCAAGGCACGACTGCTTGGCGGCGATCCGCGCGCATTGTCGCTGATCCTATCGAGCGAAGAACGGTGGGGCGGCCGCAATGCGATAGAGGATTTCGTTTCCGCGTCGGGCGGAGCCAATGCAATAGCTGACCGCGCGCTGAAAACACGATAGTAGCGACCGATATGTGTGGGATCGCAGGCATCTATCATCTGGAAACGGCAAAGCCCGTCGATCCGGCACGGGTGCGTGCGATGCTCCAGCCGATGCAGCACCGCGGCCCCGACGGGTCGGGCGAGTGGACCGCGCCGGGCGTCGGCCTTGGCCATCTGCGTCTCTCGATCATCGATATCGAAGGCAGCCCGCAACCGATGGCGAGCGACGACGAGATCGTCACGCTCACCTATAATGGCGAAATCTATAATTTCCGCGAGTTGCGCGCCGAGCTTGAGGATCGCGGACATCGGTTCCGCACGACCGGCGATACCGAAGTCATTATAGCGGCGTGGCGCCAATGGGGCCCCGATTGCCTGTCGCGCCTCAACGGCATGTTCGCTTTCGCCTTGCATGACCATCAGCGCGGCTGCCTCTTTCTGGCGCGCGATCGTCTGGGGGTAAAGCCGCTTCACCATGTCCGCCTCTCGGACGGCTCGGTGGCCTTTGCATCCGAATTGAAGGGACTGCTGCGCAATCCACTGCTGCGCCAGGAAGCCAATCTGACCGCGATCGAGGATTTCCTCGCCTTCGGCTATGTGCCCGACGATAACTGCCTTGTCGCAGGCGTCGAAAAGCTGCCCGCGGGCCATTATCTGATGCTCGAGCGCGGCAAGCCCGTGCCCGCGCCGACGCGCTGGTGGGCGCCTGATTTCTCGAAGCGCGTGCGCGCGAGCGAAGGCGAAGCCGCCGAACATCTGATCCATCTGATGCGCGCCGCAGTGACCGACCGGATGGTCGCCGACGTGCCGCTCGGCGCTTTCTTGTCGGGTGGCGTAGACAGTAGCGCAGTCGTTGCGTTGATGGCCGAGGCGAGCGCGAAGGCGGTAAAGACCTGCACCATCGGCTTCGATCAGGCGGCACTCGACGAAACCCAATATGCGCAGATGATTGCCGAGCGCTTCGCGACCGACCACCGGACGCGGACAGTGTCTGCGGGGGACTTTGGCCTTGTCGACACAATCGCCGACCATTTCGACGAACCCTTTGCCGACGCGAGTGCGCTGCCGACCTATCGCGTGTGCGAACTGGCGCGCGAAGAGGTCACTGTGGCCCTGTCGGGTGACGGCGCCGACGAGGCGTTCGCGGGCTATCGCCGTCTGGTGTTTCAGCATCAGGAAGAAAAGCTGCGCGGGATGATTCCCGGTTTCATGCGCCGCGGTGTGCTCGGCCCGCTTTCGCGCATCTGGCCGCAGATGGACTGGGCGCCGCGCCCGCTGCGCGCGCGCGCGACGCTCGCCAGCCTGTCGAAAAGCGGCGCCGAGGGCTATGCCGAAGCCGTCGGCGTGACCGGGCTGCAGCAACGATCGCGCCTGTTCAACGACGCCGCGCATCGCGCGCTGGGCGACCATGTCGCCGAAACGCGGTATTGGAAGGCGATGGCCGAAGCGCCCGCCCGCGAGCCGCTCGACCGCGCGCAATATGCCGATTTGATGATCTGGCTGCCCGGCGACATTCTGACCAAGACCGACCGGATGAGCATGGCTGTCGGCCTTGAGGCGCGCGAACCCTTGCTCGATTACCGGCTGATCGAATTCGCTGCGAGCCTGCCCGCGTCGATGCGCGTCAAGCGTGGCACGGGCAAGGCGATCATGAAGCAGGCAATGGAACGCTATCTGCCGCACGATATCCTCTATCGCCCCAAGATGGGGTTCGTGACGCCGGTTTCGCAGTGGTTTCGCGGGCCGCTGGTCGAGGCCGCGAAAGGCCTTGCGACCTCATCGACACTGGCGCGCTCGGGCTGGTTCGACATGGCCGAAATCGAACGCATCGTCGCGGCGCACCAGTCGGGACGGCGCGACCATGGCCGGTTGATCTGGCAATTCTTCATGCTCGAAAAATCGCTGGCGAAACTATTCGGGATTTGAGTTGTCGTTGCGTTTCGCGACAGAAGGCCGCTCAAAGCCATAAACGCTCC
>JAURVS010000064.1 GCA_030655355.1 Sphingopyxis sp. | reverse complement strand
TGCAGGTACAAGGGGCATGAGGCCCGCCGCCGTCGGCCGACCGGTTCGAGCAGGCGAACCGGTCGGTTGGCTATCAATTGGCGTCGTCGCCCTCTTCGTCGGGACCCGCCATCATTTCTTCGGCGACCGCCTCAGTCCGGGCGCGGATCGCGGTTTCAAGCCGGTCCATCAGTTCCGGATTTTCCTTAAGGAACGTCTTGGAATTTTCGCGGCCCTGTCCGATGCGGATCGAATCATAGCTGAACCAGGCGCCCGATTTCTCGACGATGCCGGCCTTGACGCCCAGATCGAGAATCTCGCCAATCTTCGAAATACCCTGCCCGTACATGATGTCGAATTCGACCTGCTTGAACGGCGGCGCGACCTTGTTCTTCACCACCTTCACACGCGTCGTGTTGCCGACGATTTCGTCGCCATTCTTGATCTGGCCGGTGCGGCGAATGTCGAGGCGGACCGAGGCGTAGAATTTCAGCGCATTACCGCCGGTCGTGGTTTCAGGGTTACCGTACATCACGCCGATTTTCATACGCAGCTGGTTGATGAAGATCACCATGCAGCGCGAGCGGCTGATCGAGCCGGTGAGCTTGCGCAACGACTGCGACATCAGACGCGCCTGCAAACCGACATGACTGTCGCCCATTTCGCCTTCGATTTCGGCGCGCGGCACGAGCGCCGCAACCGAGTCGACCACCAGCACATCAATCGCATTCGAACGCACGAGCGTATCGACGATTTCAAGCGCCTGCTCACCCGTATCGGGCTGCGAAACGATGAGTTCGTCGATGTTGACGCCGAGCTTGCGAGCGTAGACCGGGTCGAGCGCATGTTCGGCGTCGACGAAGGCAACGGTGCCGCCGCCCTTCTGTGCTTCGGCCAGCGTATGCAGCGCGAGCGTAGTCTTGCCAGAGCTTTCTGGACCGTAGATTTCGATGACTCGTCCGCGCGGCAAGCCGCCGACGCCAAGGGCGATGTCGAGGCCGAGCGAACCGGTCGAGATTGACTCGACCTGCATCGTTTCCTTCGAGCCCAATTTCATTACCGAGCCTTTGCCAAAGGCGCGATCGATCTGCGCGAGCGCGGCGTCGAGCGCCTTCTGCCTATCCGTGCTGTTCACTGATTTCCCCGATTCGACGAGTGACAATTGTCCGGCCATGACCGTACCTTTCCTGCTCTAGAGCGACGGTC
>JAURVS010000046.1 GCA_030655355.1 Sphingopyxis sp. | reverse complement strand
TCTCGACATGAAGCTCGACAGCTGGGTGGCTTCCGTCAACGTGGCAATGCCGGCAGGACTGGTCATCAACGAGCTGCTCACCAACGCTCTCAAACATGCCTTCCCTGACCGCGAGGGCGGGACGATCACACTTCACAGCCTGGTCGATGACATAGGGTGCCACATAACCGTTGCCGATGACGGCGTGGGCCTCGCCGATGGCGTCGTCTGGCCGAAACCTGGTAAGCTCGGCGCGGTCATCGTCCAGTCGCTTAGAAAGAATGCCGCAGCAAAGGTTGCCGTGCATTCGGAGCCGGGCAAGGGGCTCAGAGTGACTATTTCATTTTCAAAAGCAGCAGCAGCACCCGGCGCTTAACAAGCCATAAGCTTCGTCCTGCACCAGGTTCCGCTCGCCCATGGCACGGCCCAGCGAGCAACGGTAACGCTCTGGAACTCGCAAGCGAACCGACAGTTGTTCTGCCACATCCACAGGATGGATTTGCAGCTCGGACCTAGAGGCCGGATCGTCACGAGCAAACGATCTAATGGAGAGCGCAACAATGCACGGCCATATCTTGATCGTCGAGGATGACCCGCTTGTCGCGATGATGCTCGAAGGATATCTGGATGCTCTCGGATATGACATCGCCGGCTGCGTCGAAACCGTCGCGAACGCCATTTCCCGCATCACAGCGGGAAGCATCGACGCCGCGATACTCGATGTCCATCTCGCTAACGGCGAGACGAGCGAGCCCGTAGCCTTTGTGCTCAAGGCGGCACATATCCCGTATATTGTCACCACCGGCGGCATCAACAACAAGGTTGAAGCCGCTTATGAGCATGCGCCAATTCTCCGTAAGCCGTTCACGATGACGAGCCTCTCGCAAGCTCTCGAAAAAATCTCGCGGTAACTTAGCGGTGTGACAACTGTAACAGATGGACACACTGGCTTGCCGTTCACTACGGGGAAGGGCGGGTCTGCTTGAGCCAGAGTCATGGTCTCGGCGATTTTCCCGGGAGCAGGCCATTCCGCGTTAGCCGATGGGTTGTACCGCTGTGGCGCTGGGAGTATGGGCCGAACCCCGCGCCGTTCCTCAGCGCTCGCCGATTCCGGTTAAAACCCGAGCAATATTCCCCCGCTCGCGGAAGGTCAGAAAGAAAAGATAGGGAAGAAGAAATCCTGCCCCTCCGAAGAAAGCCAGCAGGGCGAGCAACAGGCCGGAGACGGAAAAGGCATTTCGCCATGCCGTCCAGCCGGCGGACAGAGCAAGAAAGCATAGAAAGTCGAGGTTGAACTGACCCGGCCAGCCGATCTTTCCTATGTCACCGAAAAAGATGGGCAGCAAACCCAACCCGTGCCGCGAAATGACGACCGCGGTGTATCCCACCAAAATCGCCCAAAGGATAATCAAGCTTGTTCGAAAGGTGGCCATAGCCGTCAGACTGACACGTTGGCGCAATGCCCGCAACTGGTCGCTTGCCGCCGCAGCGAGTACCGGAAGTCTAACATCGGGAACCTTGATCGTCCGGCTCGCGTTTGAAGGATCTTGCCGCCGCAGGGAGCGCGTTCCTATGAACGAGTCCGAGCTGGCGTCAAGGCAGGGGCCAAAGGTGGGTACAAAGACCATTCTTCTCGTCGAAGACGAGTTCGTCATCCGCTTTATGGTGAGCGAGGCGTTACGCGACGAAGGATATCAGGTCGTCGAAGCAGCCGACGGGGCCGAGGGCGTTGCCGCTCTTCTGTCGGGGCTGCCAATCGACCTTATGGTAACCGATGTGCGTATGCCAGGCGATATCGACGGGATCGAATTGTCGAGGCGATCCAAGGCAATCGATTCTAGCCGGCCCGTGATCGTCTGCTCAGGGCACCTGATGCCCGAGGAAGCCGATCCCGCCGACGCCTTTGTGGCCAAGCCCTATTCGGCCGAGCAGCTTGTTGAGATCATCGAACGGCTTATAGGGACATCATGTCTAAAAGACTCGAAGACGCGCAGTGCCTGATCGTTGCCGATGGCGATGTCCTGATCCGGAACGCGCTTGCCGAATATCTGCGCCATTGCGGCTATAAGGTGATCGAGGCGGCAAGCTCGGACGAAGTGATGACGGCGGTCGATATGGGGAGCGCCACAGTCGATGGAATTCTCGCCGACGCGGGTTTGCCAGGGCGAATGAACGCGTTCGCGCTTCGCCTGGAGGTGAAGAACCGGCTGCCTGCAGTGCCTGTGGTTCTCGCGGGGAACGTCAACGCCGCGGCGAAAGCCGCAGGTGAATTGTGCGACCAAGGCCCGCACCTCAAGCGACCTTATGAGGCCGAGAAGGTCGTTGCCCATATTAAGCGCTTGCTTGCAGCATCTCGCAGACAGAGCGCTACCAGAACCTAGGTCCCTCAATCCTCTCTTGGAGCGAGGTTGATGGCAGACGCCATGCCTCAGAAGGGCGCCGAGAGCATTAGCGACGCGGTGGCCTTGGCACTGGCGACGACGCCAGGGATACCGGCCCCTGGATGCGTCCCCGCGCCAACAAAAAAGAGATTATCGATCACATCGTCGCGATTGTGGGTCCTAAAGTAGGCGCTCTGGGTCAGCGAGGGTAAAAGGCTGAATGCGCTCCCATGATGCGCGGCGAGATCGGTCTCGAAATCCGGCGGCGCATAGCTGAACTGCATCACTATCCTTTCGCCAAAGTCAGGTACGAGCCGTTTTTCGATCTCGGCGATGATCCGTTTCGCGAGCCGGGGCCCCTCGGTCGCCCAGTCCAGCGGGGCGTCGCCAAGATGCGGCACCGGTGCCAACGCATAAAAACTGCTGTGACCGGGCGGTGCCAGCGATGCGTCGCTGGCGCTGGGATGATGAAGGTAAATCGCAGGATCGTCGGCGAGCACACCTTTGTTGTAGATGTCGTCAAGCAGTCCCCGATAGCGCGGGCCAAACAGGATCATGTGATGGGGAATGTCCGTGAACAGGCCCCGTACCCCCAGATGCAGAACGAAGAGGCTCGGCGACCATTTTTTTCGCGCCAGGCGCCGCGCGCTCCGCTTGGCGCTCGGGTGATCGATGAGGTCTCGGTAACTGTGGAGAACGTCGGCATTGCACACGGCGGCATCGACCTCGATCCGATAGCCCGCGCGTGTTTTGACTTCGCGCACGCGATCGCCCTCCGTGGAGATACTTTCGACCGGATCGTCAAGTCGAAGCTCACCGCCGAGCCGCTCGAACTGTCGTGCCATCGCCGCGACCAGCCGGTTGGTTCCGCCCCGCGCGAACCAGACACCGCCGTCCTGCTCGAGCTTGTGGATCAACGCGTAGATGGCGCTGGTGGCCATCGGATTTCCGCCGACCAGCAAGGTATGGAAGGACAGCGCCTCGCGCAGCTTCTCATTCTCGACATAGCCGGCAACGGTTTTATAGACGGATCGCCATGCGCGTTGCCGTGCGAGCGCTGGCGCCGCCTTGAGCATCGATCGGAAATCGAGAAACGGGACCGCGCCAAGCTTGACATAGCCTTCCGCATGCACCGCGGCGGAGTAAGCAAGGAAGCGGGCATAGCCGGCGACATCGCGCGGGTTCAGCGTGGCAATGGCGGCCTCCATTGCGGCCTCATCATTGCCATAGTCGAAATTGGTGCCGTCGGGCCAGTTCAGCCGGTAAAAGGGGGTGACCGGCATCAGATCGACGTCCGCTCCGATGGCGTGCCCGCTCAGTTCCCAAAGCTCGGCAAGGCATGCGGGGTCGGTAATGACGGTCGGACCGGCATCGAAGGTGAAGCCGTCTCTTTCCCATACATAGGCGCGGCCGCCCGGTCGGT
>JAURVS010000029.1 GCA_030655355.1 Sphingopyxis sp. | reverse complement strand
CCGAGCGCAAGGCTGGGGTCGCCTTTCGCCATCGGCGCGGTGACGCCGAGGTCGCGCGCCATGTCGATGACCTTGTCGTCGCCCACCTGACGTAGCAGCCGCACCGCGGCAACGTTGCTGGACGACGCGAACGCATCTTCGAGCGTGATCGATTTCGAATAGGCCCCGCCCGAATTCTTAGGGCGATACGCCCCCGTCTCGATCGCGCTATTGTCGATGAGGTCGTCGGGGTCCCAGCCTTCGCGAAGAGCGGCGAGATAGACGAACAGCTTGAAGGTCGAACCCGGCTGCCGCCGCGCCTGCGTCGCGCGGTTGAACGGCGATGCGCCATAATCCTTGCCACCGATCATCGCGACAACTTCGCCATTCGGCCGCATCGCGACGAGCGCGACCTGCGCCTTGCCCAGCCCGGCGCGTCCGGTGACACGGCGCGCAATCCCCTGCAACCGCGCATCGAGCGTCGTAGCGATCGTCTGGCGCGAATAGCCGACATCGCTGAGCTTGCGCGCTTCGGGAAGCGCCCAGTCGGCGAAATAGGTTCCGGTGGGGAGCGTATTGCGGCTGCGGACATCGATCCGCGGCGTGCGGATCGCCTTGCGCTCTTGCTCGGTGAGATAGCCCGTCGCGACCATCGCATTGAGCACCAGCTTCATGCGCTTTTCGGCGAGATCAGGATTTTTGGTCGGCGCGAGGCGCGACGGCGCCTGCACCAAGCCTGCGAGCATCGCCGCCTGTGCGGGCGTCAGTTTCTCGGGCTGGCGATAGAAATAATGGAGCGACGCGGCGCGCAACCCATAAGTGTTGTCCCCGAAATAGGCGTTCGAGAGATAGCGTTCGAGAATCTCGTCCTTGCTTAGCCAGGCTTCGAGCCAGAAAGCGATCATCGCCTCGCGCGCCTTGCGGCCGAGCGTGCGTTTGGGCGTGAGGAACGTGAATTTTGCCAGCTGCTGAGTGATCGTGCTGCCACCCTGCGTCCGGCCGCCGGTGACGTTGCTCCACACTGCGCGCGCGATGCTGCGCGGATCGACGCCCCAATGCGTGTAGAAGCGCCGATCCTCGATGGCGAGAAAAGCGCCGGTGACATGCTTCGGCAAATCCGTCGCCTTCACGGGCGTGTCGACGATCGCGCCAATACGTGCGATCGGCGTGCCGTCGGATGCCAGCAAGGTAATCTGCGGCGGCGCAATCGGCTCGAGCGATTTCGATAGCGGCGCGGTCAGCGCCAGCCAGCCGACGAGCAGAATGAAGACGACGCAGAAAATAGCAAAGCCGCGCGAGATGCGGCGTGCCCATTTGCGCCGTCGCGTCTCAGGGACCGGCGGCAACGGCGGCAGCGGCGGCTGTGCGATGTCGGCGAGCGGGCCACCCGGCGTTGCGGCGAGAGTGGGATCGGGGCCCTCGGGTTTACGGAACCATTTCATGCGCGGCGCCCGTATTACAATTCCAATACAGCATTAGCAAATGACTTGTGGATCGCTCTCGCATCCCACGGCGCGGGGAGGGATCGCTTGCCCGATGGAGCGCGATAGGCGAAACATGTCACGCCCCAATGTCCCGGAGAGGAAGACATGAGCGAGACAGCCACCCGCTATTGCGACCTGGTGATGAAGGGCGGCATCACGAGCGGGATCGTCTATCCCAACGCCGTGCTCGCGCTCGCGCGCGAATTCCGGTTCAAGAATATCGGCGGCACGTCGGCGGGCGCGATCGCAGCGGCGGCAACGGCGGCGGCCGCGTTGGGCGACCGAAAGCATGTCGCGTCGGGCTCGTCCGCCCCCTGCCCTCCAGCGCAGGGTTTTGCAGGGCTTGCGCGCGTTGCAGCGCAATTGTCGTCGCAGGGCTTCATCTTCGGCCTGTTCCAGCCCGCGCGCGGCGCAAAGAACGCCTACCGCTTGATCGTCACGCTCGCGGGCAACGCCGGGCCGATCCGCAAGCTGTTCGCATCGGCGATCGCCGTGGTCGCGATTGCACCGCTCGAAGCGCTGATCCTTCTCGGGGCGTTTCTCGCTCTCGGCTTTGCACTCGCGGGGATGCCCGGTGCCTTCGCTGCGCTACTGCCGTCGGCAATCTGTGCCTATCTAGGTGCCGCGATTGCCGCCGTCCTCCGCGTCGCGCGCGTCGCACGGCGGAATTTGCTGGGGCTATGTTCGGGCTTGGCGCCGAAGGGGGCATCGTCCCCGGCGCTGACCGAATGGCTGCACGAAATCTTGCAATCGCTGTCGGACAAGCCGCCTGCCGAGCCGCTCCTGTTCGATGATCTGTGGACTGCGCCGCGTTATCCTGGCGAGCCAGCGACCGAAACCGCCATTTCGCTACAGATGATCACGACCGGCGTGTCGCATCACGAACCGCGGACCCTGCCCTTCACTGAAGCGACCTTCTGGTTCCTGCGCGAAGAGTTCGACCTGTTGTTTCCCGCACCCGTAGTCGACGCGATGGTCGCGATGGCCGGCGCGCCCGATCAGGTTGGCGGCAAAGACTATTACCGCCTGCCGAGCAAAGGCCGGATGCCCGTCCTCGTCGCGATGCGAATGAGCCTGAGCTTCCCGCTGCTGATCAGCGCGGTGCCGCTCCACGAACCCGTCGCGCGGAGAACGCGGCGCGGAAACAGCGAAGGCGAAATGATCGACGGCGACGAGAATACCGCCGAGAAAACGCTGAGCCAAAGCACCGACAGCCTTACCACCGGCGGCGCAGTGCCCTTGTCGTCGATCGAAGCCTTTCGCATCTGCTGGTTTTCCGACGGCGGCGTGTCGAGCAATTTCCCGCTCCACCTCTTCGACGCGCCGCTTCCGCGCTGGCCGACATTCGCGATCAATCTTGTCTATCCGCAAGACGACGGCACGGAAGTGGTCGACAGTCCTGAACCGCCGAGCGCAACCGACCGCGCTGAAGATGCTGTGTGGTTACCCCTGCATAACAACCGCGGTTGGCAGCGAAGCTATAGCGCGATCGCGCGGCCGCTCGCGCTCGCCGAAATGTCGGGCTTTGTCTTTGGCATCATCAGCACGATGCAGAATTGGCGCGACCTGCTGCAATCGCGCGCGCCGGGGCAGCGCGACCGCATCGTCCATGTTTCGCTCGACGAAACCGAGGGCGGCATGAACCTCGACATGTCGCAGGACATATTGGACAGCATCTCGCGCAAAGGCACTGCTGCGGGCGAGCGCCTCTACCAGTTCTCCTTTGCCAATCATCATTGGGTCCGCTGGCGCAACGCGGCATCGGCGATCCAGCGCTACACGATCCGCATTGCCGCGAGCACACAGCTCGACCCGCCAATCCCCGGTTTTGACAGCATATTGTCGACGGTCCGCGCAGGAACGCCCGTGCCCGTTTCGTATAAGTTCCGCTCGGCGGACGCCGAGGCTGCATCGCAGAAACTGTTCGTCGATCTGGTGACCCGCGGCAGCGAATGGGCCGACCTTGGCCCAGACCTCGGCGACGGGACGCCAAGGCCTCTGCCCCAGATGCAGATTACGCCAATCTATTAGCCAGCAGCGTCGTCGCGGTCCTGTTGTGGCGAAGGCTGATCGTCCTTTTTGATAAAGCTCATCTTGCCCTGCGGCTCAAGGATTGCCCACGCGACCTCCGATATCCGACCGATCCCGGCAAGCCGCATTTCGGAAAGGATTTCGTCACGCGTCAGCCGGTCGCGGCGCAAATTGTCCGTCACGATCTCGCCATCGCGGACGACCACGCGCGGCGTGCCTTCGAGCAGATTCTTGGCGCGGGGAAACAGATAGGCGGTCCAACTGAGCACCAGCGCCCAAAAGGCAAAGGTGCAAATCGCCAGCGTGGCACCCGTCAGGCTGAAGTCGTTATGCGTCACCCCTTGCTGAATCAGATCGCCGAGCACGACGAGAACGACGAATTCGAACGGCGTCATCTGGCCCAACTCGCGTTTGCCGAGAAGTCGGATCAGCAGGAAGAGGATGAAGAACATCACCGTGGCGCGAAGCATGATATCCATCAGGGAAGCACCTTGATACGAATAGGCATTGCGCCGATGCGCCGTTTTCCGTCCAAGACCGAAATCTGACCGCGCGTTCCGGCAAACAGCGGCGGGTTGATCTGCCCGTCAATCTTGACGTGCACACTCTCACCCGCGTCGAGCGGTCCATAGGAGAAGTGGAACTGGCCGTCCTCGAAGCTTTCCTCGGCGGGGGCCGGGATCATCGTGTTGACGGTCATGTCTTGCCAGAGCGCCGGCGACACTGCGATCACCGCATCCTCCAGTGGCACTCGTGCAGTCAGCGTCAGATCGGTTTCGAAAAATTCGCCGTTGCGGATGATCGTTGGCGTTTTCACGACAAGGCGCGCTTCTCGGAAGTCGGCGGCTTTTGGGGGGCTAGGTTGCCCGCCAAGAAAACCGAGGCCCGCCGCAAGCAACAGCCCGCCGAGTATCAGGATGGAGATCGGGCTGGCGTGCCGGTCCCACAGGCGCGCACGCGTTGGTTCTGCTTCCAGTCCTTCCAGCGCCTGCATCCGATCCTCCGATCCGCAAGCTCGCGGCCCAATGGTTGCGAGCACCGTCGGCGAACGACGGGCGGCTATTGGACGCTTGGCGTGCCGGATCGTTCCTCGTCCGGGGCCGATGGCGTCCTCAGTCGGGATCCCTTTCAACCGGCGCCGCGGCGAGCCCGGGTGCAGGCTCGCCATTCAGCGCGCGGTGGAGCGCCTCGCGGTCAAGAGCATTTTCCCAGCCCGCGACGACGATAGCGGCGAGCGCATTGCCGATGAAGTTGGTCAGCGCGCGGCACTCGCTCATGAAGCGGTCGATGCCAAGGATCAGCGCAAGGCCCGCGACAGGCACCGTCGGCACCGCCGTCAGCGTCGCGGCGAGTGTGATGAAACCCGCGCCAGTGACTCCCGCCGCGCCTTTCGAACTCACCATGGCAACGAGGAGCAACGCAACCTGATCGCTGAGGCTGAGGTCCACATTGGTCGCTTGCGCGACGAACAGCGCGGCGAGTGTCATATAGATGTTCGTGCCGTCGAGATTGAAGCTGTAGCCCGTTGGCACGACCATGCCGACGACGGGCTTGGCGCAGCCTGCCCGTTCCATCTTTTCCATCAGGCTGGGCAATGCGGCCTCGGACGATGATGTCCCGAGGACGAGCAGCAGTTCGGCTTTCAGATAGGCGATCAACCGGAAGATCGAAAAGCCGCACAGCCGCGCTACGGTGCCGAGGACGACGACGACGAACAAGATCGAGGTGAGATAGAAAGTCGCGATCAGCGCGCCGAGATTGACGAGCGATTCGACGCCATATTCGCCAATGGTGAAGGCCATCGCCCCGAATGCGCCGATCGGCGCAAAGCGCATCAGCATGCCGACGAGATAGAAGAAAACACTGGAAAGCTTTTCGAGCATGCCGAGGACCTGCGCGCCCGCCGCACCAGTGTGCGAAAGCGCGATGCCGAACAATATGGCTGCAAAGAGAGCTTGCAGGATCGAGCCTGAGGTCAGCGCCGACACGAAGGTCGTAGGAATGATCCCCATCACGAACCCGACCAGCGAGGTATCATGCGCCTTTGCGTCATATTCGGCGATCTTCGCAACCGCGCCCGCATCAAGCGTTCGCGGGTCAATATTCATCCCCGCGCCGGGTTGGATCACATTGGCAACGACCAGTCCTATGATCAGCGCGAGCGTCGAGAAGAACAGGAAGTAGGCAAAGGTTTTTACCGTCAGGCGCCCGAGCGTCTTGCCCTCACCGACCGAAGCGATGCCGGTTGAAACGGTCAGGAAAATGACCGGCGCGATGATCATCTTCACCAAGTTGATGAAGCCTTGGCCGAGCGGCTGCAGCTTGACGCCGAGTTCGGGGTAGAAATGGCCGAGCAATACCCCGCCGACGATTGCGCCGAGCACCTGCACATAGAGGTGCGACCACCACGGCTTGCGCCGTTCAGGCCCGCTTGCCGCGCTGGTATCGATCGTGACGGCCACTGCGCTGTTCCTTTGGCAAGCGCCCGCTTCTGGCGCGATCTGCGGCCTGATCCGCTGATCGGCAGCGCTGCCACAAATAGTCGATCAGCGCCAGCGCGACTGGGCGAAGTGGCAAGGCGCGCATTGCTAAGTCACTTTGCGACGGCGAGTGTTTCAATACTCGCCAGTGTCGATTTGGTCGGTGATTTTGGCGTTCCCCGGCGCAAGCCGGGGTCCATCAGGCCCAGCGCTGCGACGCGTGGGCCCCGGCTTTCGCCGGGGTACGCTTAGTTGCTCGATCGGGATAATCGTTGACTTGATCCGGGGGTCGAAGACCTCCAGCGCCGAGGTGGACCCCGGATCAAATCCGAGATGACGAAAGTGCGAGAGCGGTTTCAGCAAATCACCCGACCGACTATTTTCCCTGCGCGGCAAGTACGCGCAAGATATTGCCGCTCCACATTTTTTCGATGTCGGCGTCGGAATAGCCCGCAGTCTTCAAGCGCTCGGTAACTTTTGGCAGCGCTGAAATATCCTCGATGCCCGGCAAGCCGCCGCCGCCGTCCCAGTCGGCGCCGAAGCAGATATGGTCGACACCGCCAACCTCGATCGCGCGAAGAATCATCTTCATAAAGGCCTCGAAATCGGCTGCCCACATCAGTTCGGTCTTGTCGAGCTCGCGCCACTGCCGCGTCAGATCGGCCTGCTCGGTCGGCGACATCTTACCGATGCGCTCATAGGCCCCGAATAGTTTTGCACGTTCGGGCGACATATTCATCGTGGACATGAAAATCGTCGAGATGCACATCGCGCCGCCTTTCGCCGCAAGCGCCTTTAGGCGGCCCTCGTCGAGATTGCGCGGATGATCATAAGCCGAGCGCAGGCTCGAATGCGACAGCAGGATTGGATATTTCGACAGCGCGAGGATCTGGTCGAACGCCGCATCGGACGAATGGCTGGCGTCGATCACGATGCCGAGCCGGTTCATCTCCCCCACCCACTGCTTGCCAAGCGGGCTTAGCCCTTTCCAGCGCCCCTCGCCGGTCGCGCTGTCGGCGAACTGATTGTCCTTAGAATGCACCGGCCCCGCCAGCCGCAGGCCCTTTTTGTAGAATTCGCCGAGCAGCGATAGATCTTCGCCGAGCGGATAGCTGTTCTCCATCGACTTGAAGGCGATCAATTTGCCTTCCTTGTTCAGCCGCAGCGCATCTGCCGCAGTCAGCGCTGGCGCGATTGCGTCGGGATATTTGGCGATCGTGCGGTCGATCAGATCCGAACGAGCCCGCGCAAAGGCGAGCGCATCGGCATAAGCTTTGGCGGTCAGCGGCCCCTGCTCGGTATAAATGGCGAAGAAGCCGCCATCGAGATTGCCGTCCTTCATCCGCGGGATGTCGAGCTGCGACAGATCGGTGGCCAGCGTATGACGATCGGCGAAGCTCCACCCTTCCCGCTCAAAATGCAATGGCGTGTCGAGATGCGTATCAAGCACTAGCATTCGGCTGTGCAGACTGCCCTCCGGCTGCTTGGCGAGCTCTTTGTCTGCAGAGCAGCCGGTCAGCGCGGTGGCGGCGAGCAGGAGGGCGATGCGCTTCATTTGCTGTCTTTCACAGGCTTCAGGTCGAGGTGATGATAGTCCCAGCTGAAGTCGGCAATCTGGCTCACCGCCTTCATCGTCACACCGGTGATCTTGCCATCGGCGTCGAGCGCGAAGGTCACATAGGCGGGTTCGATAGCCGGATCGTCGAAATCGGTGACGAAGCTGTCATATTGCCAGTGCTTGAGCCGCCCCGCCATCCGCGGCGTCGATGTGAAGTCGATCGTCAGGCCAGTGGCCGCCTGACCGATCACGATATCGCCATACCAGGGATCGCGATAGCGTCCGGCATAGCCGGCGAGCGCGAGCGAGGGTCCCGATTTGACCGGCGATGCCTGCTTCTGTTCGAGAAACGCCTTTCCGCCCGCGAGCCTCTCCTGATACCAATTTTCCCATTTCGCGATCCAGCCAAAATCGGGCTGGTCGAGATAATGATCCATCAGTTGGTGCGTGAGGCCGATCAGCATCCCGCTATCCTCGCTGTTCATCATGATCGCAAAGCCGACATTCTTGTCAGGGATCATGACAACGCGCGTGATCGATCCGAAGACGCCGCCGCCGTGCTGGATGATGCGGTGACCGCGATAATCCTGCACCTGCCAACCCAGCGCATAGGCCTGCTGCGTCGGTTGTGCAGGCTTGAGCGCGTCGGGCAGCTGGCTGATCGGCATGGGTGTCACCGGTGCCCACATTTCGGTCGCCTGCTTTTCACTGAACAGGCGTTTACCGTTCGGCAGGGCGCCGTGCGCGAGCTGAATCTTGAGCCATGCCGCCATGTCGTTGGCGCTAAGCGCGAGACCGCCGGCGGGTGCGCCATTGCGGCCAAGCTCGTCGCGTTCGTTCAGTGCCGCCTGCGGCCCGAGACCGCGGAGCGCACCCGACAGACGGGCATGCGGCCATGAGCGGTTCGGGATACGAAAGCGGTCTTCGCTGTCGCTCGTCGCATTCTTCATGCCCCCGGCGCGGAGCACGCGGTCGCGCATGAACACTTCCCACGTCTGACCGCTGACTTCTTCGATCAGCTGCCCTGCGACGGCGTAAAGGATATTGTCATAGGCATAGGCCGAGCGGAAACTTGTGACGGGTTTCAGATAGGCGACGCGCTCGACCGTCTGTTTGCGCGTTAGATGCGTGCGCGGCACGAACATCAAATCGCCCTGCCCCAATCCGAGCCCGCTGCGATGAACGAGCAGGTCGCGGATCGTGATCTCGCGCGTGACCCATGGGTCATTCATACGGAACCAAGGCATATGCTTGATCACGGGATCATCCCACGCGATCTTGCCTTCGTCGACGAGGATCGCGAGCGCGGCGGCGGTCATTGCCTTGCCGGTCGATCCGGTCTGGAACAGGGTCTGCTCGTCGACCGGCGCGCGCTCGCCGATCTTGCGCACGCCCCAGCCGCGCGACAGCGTCGTCTTGCCATCCTCGACGATCGCGATCGACACGCCGGCCGCGCCGACCTTTTTGCGAAGCGCCTCGACGCTTTCGCCGATGTCGGCGGGCGGTTCGGCCCAGGCGGGTGCCGCGACCGACAGCATCAGCGACAGGATAATCAGGCGGGCAGCTTTCATGGCAGAGTCTCCATAGGGGCAAGCGAAGGACGGCGCAGCAGGCGCCAAGTGCCGATCGTGATGAGCGGCACGACAAAGACGACGAGGAACAGCCACGCGAGGAAGCGGTAACCGCTTGCGATCAGATCGACGAGGCCGATCTCGCCCGCGACGAACATGCAACCGGCGAGGATGACCGCGCCGATGAGCGCGCGCGCGCCAGCAGTCAGCGGCGGACGCCCGCGGCTCTCGATCGCGCCCGAAATCCGCTCGTTGATCGCATGGACCGAACCCGCGCCGCTTTCGAGCAGCGCGGCGAAGATCATCACCTGAAACAGCACATGGAAACCGGGCACTGTCATCTGGCGAAGCAGGAAGTCGGATGGCAGCGTCTCGGTCCCGATCGCGGGATAAAAAGCCATCATTGCGACGAAGAACAGGATTGCCGGCAGCATCGACAGCGGCCCCGCAATCAGCCCCGCAACGACGGCTTCGCGCTGACTTCTGAGATGGCGTAGTACGGGCAGGATCACCACCGCACCGACGATATTATAGCTGGCATAGGTCAGCCCGCCCGCCATCCAATTCCCCGACGGCGGCGGCGCGTTTGCAAAGCCCTGTCCGATCAGGCCGCCAAAGCTGGCCAGCGCGAGGACGAGGAACAGGCCGTAGACGGCGTAGAGCAGGAACGAGACATATTTGAACATCTGCTCGACCGCGCCCGTGCCCCACGCGGTGACCGCTACGATAGACACCGCGAGCAGCACCGATCCCAACGCTTCGGGCCAGCCGAAGGTCGCGGCGCCGATCGCTCCGGCCGCGGCGCCGAACACCGCGAGGATCAGGACGACGAAGATGATATAGGCGATCTCGAACGCTACCCAAGCGGGGCCAAGAAGCCCTTTGAAAAAGCTTCGGTAATCATAAGCCCCGAGCTTGAGCGCGAGCGCGAAGGTCAGTGCAGCAACGACGCTCCATATGACCGTCGCCAGCAGCATCGCCGCAAGCCCACCCCACGGCCCCGAGGGCACGAAATATTCGGCGAGCTCGCGCCCCGTCGCATATCCGCCGCCGATGATGACGGCCTTCAGCGCAAACCCGGGCAGCAGGAAGCGCTGGAACCAGGTCGATGTGCTGCCCGTCTCGACCGCACTCATGCGAGACATGCTTCGACAAGCGCGTCGAACGATGCACCGCCGCGAATTGGATCGGCGACCGGCAGCCCGAGACGCTCGCGCTCGGCCGCCATCAGCGCCTCAGCTGCGTCGGCGTCATAGGCCGATGTGTTGAGACTGATCCCGCCGCAGCGAATTGACGGATTGGTGCGGCTGCCGAGACGGCTCGTCAGGTCGATGACCTCTTCGACCAATGGCAGCGCAAAGCTCTCCATCCCCAAAATCACCTTGCGCGAAGGATCGTGACAAACGACGAACACATCGGGCTGGCTGCCGTGCAGCAGACCGAGCGAAACCGCCGCATAGGCGGGGTTGAAGATCGACCCCTGCCCCTCGATTACATCCCAGTGGCCATCGGGCGCGTCGGGGCTCAATATCTCTGCCGCCCCGGCCTCGAAATCCGAAATCACCGCATCCATCGGAATGCCACCGCCGGCGATCATGATCCCCGTCTGCCCCGTCGCACGAAAGTCCGCGGCGATGCCACGCAAGGTAAAGGCGCGATGCAATGCGAGCGCGGTATATTTCTTGCCGAGCGCGCAGTCGGTGCCAACGGTCAGCAATCTTTTGCCGCTCCGCTTGCGTCCCGTGCCGATCGGAATGGCGGGCGGCGGCGTGCGCACATCGATGAGGCGCTGCCCCGTGCGTTTCGCCGCCTCCGCCAGCGCCGGAACGCTCGCCAGCCGGACATGCAGCCCGCTGACGATATCGAGCCCGGCCTCCATCGCGTCGACCAGCGCCGCAACCCAGCTGTCGCCGATCACGCCGCCCACATTGGCAACCCCGATCACCAGCGACCGCGCCCCCGCCGCCCGCGCTTCGGCGGACGAAAGGCGCGGGAGGCCGGTGGTGACGGTGCATCCGCCGATCGCCAATTCACCGACGCAGCGATCTGCCGCCCAGTCGGCCAGACCAAAGGCGGTCTTGGCATAACTCGGCTCGGTCGTGTCACCGAGGAACAGCAGATAGGGCTGCGGCAGGGTCAGGCTGTCGGCCAGCCTGCCGATAGGCGCGTTCATCTTTTCCAACTCCAGCTTGCTCAGAAGGCCATGTCGAGCGCGACGCCGATGGTACGGGGTTGCAGCGGCGAGATTGCCAGGAAGCTCGGCTGGTTCAACCCGTCGGCCATCGTCGCCCGCGCCATTTCACCCTTGTTGTCGAGCAGATTGCGGGCATAGGCGCGAACTGTCCAGTGGTCGTTCAGTGTCAGAGACGCGTTGAGGTCAACCGAAGTATAGGGCCTGGCGCGCGCTGCGAGCGGATCGCTTTCGACGAGCGACAGGCGGCTGCTCGCGTGGCGAACGCCGACGCCGAAGCTGCCCTTGTTGCCGCCACCCAATTCGAAGGCATAATCGGCGCGCACCGAGCCGCTGAATTTGGGTACCGCAGGCAGGCGATCGCCGTCGACGCCGCTGATTTCCGGAACATCCTCGCTCAGCGATGCATCGGTGTAGCTGCCGGTCGCGGTGAGCGTCAGCCCGGTGATCGGACGCAGCGCAATATTGCCCTCGACGCCTTTGCTCGTCGCCTTGCCGCCATTCGCGCCGCCCGACACGCCGCCGAAGGCGCGGACGACCTGGATATCGGTCCAGTCCATCCAGAACAGCGCGACGTCGACCGAGACCATTCGATCAGCAAAATCGGCCTTCAATCCGACTTCATAGTTTTTCATCCGGTCGGCATCGACCGTCGGCGGCACGTTGGGAACGACGACGTTCGGCCCACCCGGACGATAGCCGGTTGCGAGGCGCGCATAGAGCATCGCATCCTCATTGATGTGAAATTGCGGGCTGATCGAGTAAGTGAAGACATCCTCCGACGATTTGCC
>JAURVS010000028.1 GCA_030655355.1 Sphingopyxis sp. | reverse complement strand
ATCAGCACGCCATGATAGGCGGGGTCCTCAAACGCGCGCCCGGCGCCCATCGCAACGCAGATCAGCGCATCCTCGGCGACCACAACCGGCAGCCCGGTCGCATGCGCGATCGCATCGTCCATGCGGCGCAGGAGCGCGCCGCCGCCGGTCAGCGTAATGCCTTCATCGATGATATCGGCCGACAGTTCAGGCGGCGTCTGCTCAAGCGCCGCGCGGACCGCGCTGACGATCTGCCCGACGGGTTCGACCAGCGCTTCGGCGATTTCGGCTTCGGTCACGCGAACCTCGGCCGGACGGCCGTTCACCAGATCGCGGCCCTTGACCCCCATGACGATCCCCTCGCCGTCGGGGGGAGTCGCGCATCCCAGAGCCAGCTTGACGCGCTCGGCGGTCATCTCGCCAATCATCAGATTATGTTTGCGGCGGATATAGGACGAAATCATTTCGTCCATCTTGTCGCCGCCGACGCGCACCGAATTGCTATAGGCGATACCGCTCAGCGACAGGACCGCCACTTCAGTGGTACCACCGCCAATATCGACAACCATCGCGCCGCGCGGTTCGGTGACATGCAATCCGGCGCCGATCGCCGCCGCCAATGATTCCTCGATCAACTGAACCGATACGGCGCCGGCATTGGTCGCGGCATCGCGGATCGCGCGGCGCTCGACCATCGTCGAACCTGCCGGGACACAGATCACGACATTGCTGCGACGGGCAAAGCGGCTTGCTCCGCCCTGCGCCTTGTCCATGAAATGCTTCAGCATTTGTTCGGCGACATCGATGTCGGCGATCACGCCGTCGCGCAGCGGGCGGATCGCCTGAATATTGTCAGGCGTCTTGCCCATCATCGGCTTGGCTTCGTTTCCGACAACCTTGACCCGGCGAATGCCGTCGCGCGTTTCCAGCGCGACAACCGACGGTTCGTTGAGAACAATGCCCTTGTCGCGCAAATAAACGACAGTGTTCACGGTACCCAGGTCGATAGCCATGTCGTGAGCGGTCGACGCAAACCGATTAAAAAACTTCATATGCGGGGCAAATGCCTTCGGGATTGGGTGGAAGAATCAGGCGTGGCTGGCCCTTCAGAGCCCCCGACGTCTGTCATATATCGCTGCGGCGAAGGCGACAGCAGGTCAACTGCCGCCGCCATAGTTGCTGTCAGAACGGTGGTTTCTCAGGTCCGACCGATCAATTGCATCAGTCGGTCGCCCTTGGCACGAGGAACTTCAGTCCCTGTAGTTTGACGACCCGGTCGTCAGTGCAAACGGGCGCGGCGATCAGGCGCATCCACCGCCGTGGCTCTTGCGCAGGCCGAATTTCGACGTCGAGCGTGAAGCCGCGGCGATGCTTGATCGCATAGGCCCGCAATTTCTCCATCGCGGCCCGCGATCCTTCGCAATATAACGCAACGGTCTCGTCGCGCGTAACGGTCACGCCTCGGGGAACGCCGAAGATGTTATAGACCTCATCCGACCAACTCAGCCGGTTGTTGTCGGTCAGGTCGCACTCCCATTTGCCCAGACGGCCTTCGCGCACCGGCGCCACGATATCGACCATGTCCGGCACCGGATCCAGCGTATCGACTCCATGGATCTGCCCAAGCTCGAAAAAGCGGTCGCGCTCATAGAGCGGCCAGCTGTGGTGGACGGGCAAGGGATATGTCTGCTTCAACGCGCTGGTCTTCCAATGTGTCGGCCGGGGGTAGGCGGCCAGCGCTTAACAACTCGTGATCCCGATTGACAGCCCCCCACGCGCTGTCGGCGACGCGCTATCGGCCACGCGCCAACGCAATCCCCGCCAGATTCTGCGTCCGCTTGATATGACGCACGCTGGGCATCGGTCCTTCGCCGACCAATGTGTGGAAGGTGGAAAGATGATCCGCCGCGCCGCCGCGGGCGGGGACCGCGCCATTTGCTTGCGCCACCACCGCAGCGGCATCGCCGAGCAGCACGAAATTCTTCAGTCCCAACTCCTGCGCCAGCCGCAACGCCGCGAGCAGCGCCAGCCACTCGGCGTCCATGCTGCTGCCGACCCCCGCATCGTACACGACCGTCGCGGCGCCGCCGGTCACGACGGCGGTTTCCATCTTTCCGGGGTTCGGGCGGCACCCGCCGTCGAAATAGATTTTGATGCGGCGTTTCATCACCGGGCCACCCTAGCCGCTCAAAATTTTCCGCGCACTGAAAAGGAAAATACGGGGCCGATCAGCCGGTCGCGTTCCTCGACGAAACTGACGGGGCTCTCGCCGCGAACGCCCGTGTAAGCCGTCCGATCGCGCTTCGATCGGGCATTGGCGATGTTGCGGATCGACGCGCGAACGGTCAGGCCCAGCACATCCTTGTGTTCGACAAAGACCGATGCCCAGACCGGCCCCTCCCACACCTTGTCGGTCTGATTACGCCGATAGTTGGGCTGATAATGCACATATTCGAGATCGCCGCCCCACGCCAAGTTGCTGGCCGGAATGTCGTGGCGAAGACCAAGGCTGATCACCGTGTCGGTAAAACCGTTCCACTGCCGCTTTTCGCCCGTGAACGGGTCGCGAAGCGAACTTTTCTGGAGAAGCATCCGCGGTTCGAGCCGCATCCCCTTGATCCCTGCCGGATCGAGATTGATCGTTGCCGTCCAGTCGATCGCGCCGGCTTTTGCCTTCGCGATATTGCCGACTGCCTCGCCATTGGTACCGATCGGGATCACGTCGACACGGTCCTCAACGTCGCGATAGATCAGAATGAGCTTGGTCGAACCCCAGGCGCCAAACTTCTTGTTGATCTCGGCCTCATAGGTCCAGTCCTGCTGGGGCCGCAGATCATTGTTGCTCTCATTCTGATTGCCATCGTTCAGGAAAGCGCGCGCCAGAAAATCATAGAAGGACAATTGCAACACGCGGCGGCGCAGCTTCACCGACACGTCGAAATCGGCTGTGGGCGTCCACGCAAGCGAGACCGAGCCCTTGGGCCGGAAGAAACTGCGCGTCAGGCCATTCATACCCGTCTGCGTGATCGTCGAATGTTCGGCGCCCGCGATGATCTGGAAATTCAGCTTGTCGGTCAGTTTGCGCCCGAAACTCAGCAGCCCCTCGTATCGATCCTCGCTCACCCCGCCGGTGCCGCCGTCGAACGGCTGGTCGACAAACACCCCCGATGGATCGAGCACCGCGATCGACGCGACATTGTCGAGCGTGTTGAATGCGGCCTCACCCGAAAGCTGCCAGTCGCCGCCGAACATCTTCCACTGATATTCGCCGCGCCCGATCGTTTCGCCCAGATCGCCCGTCTGCGCAAAGCGGTCGCCGGTCGCGATCCCGCCTTCGGGGGTTGTGATGATTTCCTGACGATAGGGCTCATGGCTGAACCGCCGCAGTCCGATCAGCTTCAGCTTCCCCGGCCCGAGGCCGAACTGATAATCGCCGCTGACCTCATAGTTCCAGCTGTCGGCATTTTCATAAACGGTGCGGACGCGGTCGGGCAGGCCCGGCCCAGTGCGCAAACCATCCTCATAATAACGGTCATATTTACGCTGATAATGCCCGCCCAGATTGGCGACGGTGTCACCCGCCGGATCCCAGGTAATCCGCCCCGACAACTTTGGCGTATCATAGTGGGTGTTCCACACATCATGGCGGCGTTCGATGATATTGCCCGCACCATCATATATCAAAGTCGGGCCGCCCGCCCCGCTGCGCGCCGAATCGTCGTTGCTGAGCGCTGCCTCATATTCGATCGTGCCCGACCGGCCACGCACAGACACGTCACCGCGCGTGAACAGCGGATCGGTGTAATGCGCACGAAACTCGGGCTTCCACGAGAACTGCCCCGAAAAACTGTCGGCGCGATAAATGATATTGGCGACCTGGCCCGACAGGCCGGGAATATCGAGCGTCGCACCATCGACGATTTCGATCCGCTCGACATTGCCCGCGGGAATGCGCGAGAGCTGGGTGTACATGTCGTCGCCCTTGTTCGACGGCCGCTCGCCGTTGAACAGCACATTGCCCGTCGCCTGCCCCAGCCCGCGCAGATTTTCATTGTCACGGATTTGAAAGCTCGGAACCTGACGCAGCATGTCATAGGCGTTGTTCGGCGCGTAGCGCGCGAAGTCTGCGGGCGCATAGACCTGTCGCGCTGCGCTGCTGCCTCCGCCCGCAGGAACTTCGGCGGGCGCTGGCGGCGGCGTATCGCCGGTTGGAGAAGCGTCCTGTGCGATGGCAGGCATCGACGATAGTGCGGCGGCAAGCGCCGCCAGGCTCGCCAGACGCATCACTTCGCATTCCTCCCCGCTGCGCGGTTCATCGCCTGCGCATAGTCGCCCGTGACGCCCAGCGCCTTCATGCTGACGACATCGTCGGCGCTGAGCTTCCGGTAACCTGCCGCGGCGAGCACGCGCACATAGGCGCCGTCGACGCCGAGCGCCTTGCACGCGATGGCATCCTGGATGTCGGTCAGCACCAGCGCCTCGGATTTGAGGTCGCGGATATAGTCGGGGCGCACGTCCAGCGCCGCCGCGGCGATCAGATCCTCGCCATCCTTCGGCCGCACCCCCTCCGCAGTCAGCCCGTCGGCAAGCTCGATCGTTGCATCGACCATCAGCATCGCGAGCAACGTCGAGCGATGATCGGGCGAAAGCCCGCGTTCGCCAAGTCCGTGCTCGAATCCGGGGTCGGAGGTGAAACGACAATCGCCCTTACCCTCGAACGCCCGCGTCAAATTGCCCGTACACGACAGCGTCCCCGCATCATGCGTCACGGTAAAGCTGACCGGCCCCGCCGTGCTGCGACCCAACGCAGCCTGCGCCTCCACAAAATCGGCGCGCGAACCGTCGAGCGTCTGATCGCTGTTCGACTGTTTGTGCTGGATGCGCACGCGCGGCGCTTCCTGTTTTCCGCCGGCCGGCTCGGCAACCCAGCGCACATCGCTCAGGACCAAGGGGTCTGCGGCGGCCGTCGGCACTGAAAAGGCGAGGATCGACAGTAGCGCGGCGCCACCGGCAAATAACAAGGCATTCATTGAGGCACTCCTCCTCCGTGCGCCGGGCGAGCGTCGTCGCTCGCCGCCGCAGCAGCGTTTTCAAACAGGGTTTCGATTAGGCGTCGGCGGGTTCGGACGAATGTCCGGGCGTCAGCCTTTCGGGCGCACCGGCGGTGCCGGTGGTTCTGCCGTTACAGGGATTTCAATCCGGGCAACGCGGCCGTCGGAGCGACGCGCCTCGATCACGCCGCGTTCCATATCGACCGTCGCAACGCGGCCATCTTGCCGGGCGGTCGCTAACGCCCGCGGCGTTGCCACCTGTCGGCGGGCGGCGACGGGACGAAAACCGCCCGTGGCGCGTAGTTCGATCGCATCCTCGGCGTCGCGAATTTTCACGCCCGCCTTTTGCATGTCGGTGACGAAATCACAGTCGATCCCCATCGCCTTGAGCGCGATCAGATCATCGAGGCCGACATCGGGGAAGTGCGATTTCATGTCGCGGGCAAAGGTTGCGTTGACGCCAACCTGCTTTGCCCCGACCAATTCGTCGAAATCGGCGCCCGGAAGGATGCCACGCATCTGGCGGATATAGGCCGGATCGATGTTCGTCGCCTTGGCCGCGATGATGTCGTCGGCGCTCATTTCGCCGCCTTGTTCGCGCATCTGCGCTACATACTCGGGGGTCACTCCGACCGCACGCATGCTCACCAGTTCCTCGGCGCTCAACACCTTCGACGTGGCGGCGGCGGCGGTCGCATCATCGTCGGCGGCGCTTTTGGCGACGGCCGCCGACTGCGACGTAACCGTTGTGGAGCGCTGAGCGGCCGTCGAAGCGACAACGCTTTGGACGGCCGACGCCGCTTCGGGCTTTGCCGTCGCCGAAAAGGCGGCGAGCGGCGCAGTGATGCCCGCAAGCACCACAAGGCTCATCAGTATCCAGCTCGCGCTGGCGGGACCGCGCCGCAAACTGCCGTCGAGAACGCGCGTGATGCGGCGCTTGAGGCTGTCCTTGCCCGGCGCGACGCCGTGCGCGGCCAGCAAAACGCCCTGATTGTCGTGCCGCGCCGCACCGACCAGCAAGGTCGCATAATCGGGACCGTCTATATCGGCCATCAACACCGCATCGTCGGCGGCTTCCTCGCGCAACTGGTGGCTTTCACGCGCCAGCATCCACACCAGAGGATTGAACCAGAAGACCGCGCAGGCGATGCGGGCGCCGAGCAGTTTCGCCCAGTCGAGCCGCGCGACATGCGCCAGTTCATGCGCGATAATCGCCTCGGCCTCGCCCGCCGCGGCAACCGCTTTCGGGTTCAGGACGATCGTCGGGCGCAGCACGCCCCAACTGATCGGCGAGCGCAATTCGTTGCTGACGAGCAGCGCGGTGCCATGCTTGAACCCCATGCGCCGCTGCGCTTCGGCAAGCGCCGACAGCCACGACCGTTCGACCAATATTTCGGCGCGCCCGCGCATTCCGAACAGCCGCACCACCGCAACCGCCATCACTCCGCACAGCAATATGAGCGGGACAAGATAGAGAAAGGGGGCAAGGTCGCTCCACGACGACAGAATGACCGGCGACGATCCGGCATGGGTCGCGGCGACAGGGACTGAAGCCGTCGCGGACGCCGGATCGATCGCCGATCCCCCTGTTGCTGCCATTTGTGCCACCGGCGTGGGGACCGATGCGAACCAGGTCGCGGGAAGCGGTGCCCATTGCGGCAGCAACAGCATTGCGGCCGGCAAAGCGAGCAGCGCCATAAGCCCCGCATGCGCGATCATCGACCTCTCGCCCGAGGATCGTGATCGCGCGAGGCGCAGCAGCCCCAGCGTCAGCGCCGCGACGACAATCGATTTCCAGGCGAGGCCCAGCAACATGGCGGTGGTCAGCATCACGCTCTCCCTTCGCGCGCCCGCGCGATCATCTGTTCCAGCTCGTCGAGTTCGTCAGTGCTCATCTCGTCTTGCATGCCCAGCAGCGCAGCAGCCGCGCTCGTCGCCGATCCGTTGAAAAAGACGCGCACGACCTGGCTCAGCGCCGACTTGCGCGCCGTCTTGTCCGACACGCTCGGCGCGTAGACAAAACCGCGGTCCGACTGTTCGCGGGCGACAAAGCCTTTGGCTTCCAGCCGTTTGAGCATCGCGCGGATTGCCGAGCCCGACAATTCGTCGGACAGCGCTTCGCCGATCTCGGTCACGGTGGAGGCGCCACGCTCATAAAGGACATCGACGATTTCGCGTTCCCGCGGCGGCAAACTGGATAACATGCGACTCACCTCATGCGCTACATTTGTAGCGTGCTACATTTGTAGCGCATGCTTGGCAAGGGGTTTTATTCGGGTAACACACGAGTGTCATGGGACGGCGACGGCGATCTTAACGGCCGTCAAAAATCACCCAGAGCGACAACCCCGTTGGCGGATCGTCCGGCAGGCAATCAGCAACATGCCGCACCGCATCGGCCCGCGCACGATCGAGAACCGCTACGGGAACATTCGCCGGGTGAAAAATATGATCCGCCTCACCCAGCAACCGCGCAGCGCGGAGCGTCAGCTCATCAGGGTCAGCGCTGGAAAGCCGGATCGTCTCGAGCCGCGCCGACTGCACTGCCGCTTCACTCGCCAACCAGCTTTCGACCTTGTCCGCCGCATCGCCATCGAGTGGATCAAGCGCTCCGCCTTGCGCCAGCGCGGCATCGATCGCGCGGCGGCGGTCGGCGGCGGCGGGCCAGCGCGATTTCATTTCACCGCGCGCCGCGAGGAGGGCCGTGGCCAGCGCGCCAAGCCGCGCGGGCAACAGCGTCTCGACGCGCTGGCGCACCGCCTTGGCCAGCCCCGCCGACGCGCCGCCCGTTCCCACCGCGATGGTCACCGGCGCCCGGTCGACGATCGCGGGAGTGGTAAAGTCGCAAAGATCGGGCCGGTCTACGACATTGACGAGCAGACCATGCGCACGAAGGTCAGCCGCTGCAGCGCGCGCCTGCTCATCATCGCTCAGCGCGATGAAAGCGAGCATCGCGCCCGCTTCCCATGCCGAAACAATCCGTCCACCCGCGCGCGTGATAAGGCGCGCCTTGGCTTCGGCAGCCTCCCCTTCCCCGACCAGCACGACCGTGCGGCCGGTGAGGTTGAGGAAGATGGGAAGCTGCTCCACGGTCAGTCGATCCAGTCGGGCACGCGCTCGGCGGCCATGATCGTGCCAGCGGTGATGCGGTCGGCGACGACGGCATAACGATCGCCATCGACGAGCACCTCGGGAACGAGGCTGCGGCTGTTGTAGGTCGAGGCCATCGTCGCACCATAAGCGCCTGCGGTGCGGAAGACAGCGAGATCGCCCTCCTCAACCTTGTCGGTCACGCGGTCGCGCGCAAAGGTGTCCCCCGTCTCGCACACCGGACCGACGATCGATGCCGTCATCGTCTCGCCGCCCGGCTTGACCGCGACAAAGTCGTGATACGCATCATAGAGCGCGGGACGTGCCAGATCGTTCATCGCGGCGTCGACGATCACGAACGGATTGGTCGCGCCCGGCTTGACCCAAAGCACTTCGGTCAGCAGCACGCCCGTGTTCCCGGCAATCACACGGCCCGGCTCGAACATCAAGGTGACGTCCCAATCCTTGGTTACGCGTGCGACCATCGCGCCATATTCGGCAGGCGACGGCGGATTGTCGTCGGCCTTGTACGGCACACCCAGCCCGCCGCCGAGATCGACGTGGGTGATGCTGTGCCCTGCGGCACGCAGTTCGGCGACGAGCAGACCGACCCGTTCGAACGCTGCTTCGAGCGGCGCGAGGCTGGTAAGCTGGCTGCCGATATGCACCGCGATGCCGCGCATGTTGAGCCCTGGCAGCGCGGAAAGACGGCCGAAGATTTCGGGCGCGACGTCGATGCCGACGCCGAACTTATTCTCGGCCTTGCCGGTCGAAATCTTCGCATGCGTGCCTGCATCGACGTCAGGATTGACCCGCAGCACGGCAGGCGCAGTGGTTTCGCGAGCCAAGGCGATTTCGGCGAGCGCGACGCCTTCAGGCTCATGTTCGATGTTGAACTGGCCGATGCCGCGATCGAGCCCCTGCGCCAGTTCGGCGCGCGTCTTGCCGACGCCCGAAAAGACGATGTCCTCGGGCGCCATGCCCGCAGCGAGCGCGCGTTCGAGCTCGCCACCCGACACGACGTCGGCGCCATAGCCCTGCCGCGCGAGGACGCGCAGCACGCCGAGGTTGGGGTTGCACTTGATCGCGAAGGCGAGGCGCTTGCGCGGCACATCCTTCAGCCCGTCGCGGAATGCCTGTGCGTGGCGTTCGAGCGTCGCGCGCGAATAGACATAGACAGGCGTGCCGATTTCTTCGGCGATGCGCGGCAAGGGAATGTCTTCGACGTGGAGGACGCCGTCACGAAATTCAAAATGGTTCATTGGAAAGTCCTAAGCTCAGCCCGGAGGCGGCAAATCAAAATCGTCGGGTTCGCGTTGTTCGGACCGTTTGAGAAGTTCGTCGCTGCGCGCTGGCCGGGCCTGCGCGTCAGGCGTCGTAAGCTCCTCCGTGGTCGGGGCGCGAGTGGCGCCGACGGGAACCACCGGTGCAGGCTGGCCTGCAACGGGTTTCAGATCTTCCTTGCCACCGCACGCGCCAAGCAGCGCGGTTGCAGCGAGCGTCGTTATGATGAGGCGCTTCGTCGCCATCAAATCGTTCCTTCCAGCGCGGCGCGTGCCGCGGCTATCGATTGCCTTACCCGTTCGGGCGCGGTGCCGCCATAGCTGGTGCGACTTGCCACCGAAGCTTCGACGGTAAGCGCCGCCAACACCTCGGGAGTGACCGCCGCGTGGATCGCCGCAGCGTCCGCCGCGGGCAGCGCCGACAGTTCGACGCCCAGTTCTTCGGCGCGCTTGACGCATGATCCGACAACATGATGCGCGTCGCGGAACGGCAGCCCCGCCTCGCGAACCAGCCAGTCGGCCAGATCGGTCGCGGTCGAATAGCCCGATGCTGCAAGTGCGCGCATCCGGTCGGTGCGGAACGTCAGCGTCTCGACCATCCCGGTCATCGCCGCGAGCGACAGCGCGAGCGCATCGAACGCACCAAACACGGTTTCCTTGTCGTCCTGCAGATCCTTGGAATAGGTGAGCGGAAGGCCCTTCACGATCACCGCGAGGCGCTGGAACGCACCGAGCAAAAGCCCCGCGCGCCCGCGCACCAGCTCGGCGGCATCGGGATTGCGCTTTTGCGGCATGATCGAGCTGCCGGTCGACCAGGCGTCAGGCAGGCTGATGAACCCGAAAGGCTGGCTGGCCCAGATCACAATCTCTTCGGCAAGACGCGACAAATGGATCGCGGCAATCGACGCCGACGCGCAGAATTCGAGCGCGAAGTCGCGGTCGGACACGGCATCGATGCTGTTCGCCATCGGACGCTCGAATCCGAGCGCGGCGGCGGTCGCATGGCGATCGACGGGAAAGCCGGTTCCCGCAAGCGCCGCGGCGCCGAGCGGCGATTCATTGAGGCGGCGGCGCGCATCGACAAAGCGCGAGCGGTCGCGGCCGAACATCTCGACATAAGCGAGAAGATGATGGCCCAGCGTCACCGGCTGCGCGACCTGAAGATGCGTGAAGCCGGGCATGATGCTGCCCGCATGTTCGTCAGCGCGCGTGAGCAGCGCGGTCTGGATTGCCGTCAGCCCGGCATCGATCCGCTCGCACGCGGTCCGCGTCCACAGGCGGAAATCGGTTGCGACCTGATCGTTGCGCGAGCGCGCGGTGTGAAGGCGGCCCGCGGCTTCGCCGACGAGTTCCTTCAGCCGCGACTCGACCGTCATGTGAATATCCTCGAGCGCAAGGTCGACCGGAACACCGTCGCGCGCGAACTCTTCGGCGATCTGCGCGAGCCCGCGGTCGATCACCACTGCGTCGTCGGTGCCGATGATGCCCGCGGCGCCGAGCATCGCGGCATGCGCGCGGCTGGCGGCGATATCTTCTTCCCACAGGCGCTTGTCGACCGGGATGGAGGCGTTAATCTCTTGCATGATCGCCGCAGGTCCGCCACCGAAGCGGCCGCCCCACATGCTGTTGCTATCCGGAGTATTCGCCATCCGCCGCGTTCCAAGCCCGTATCTTGCGATCCTCGCCGTGTTTCTGGCCGGATCAATCGCGGGCTGCGATAGGGAAAAGCAATCGGGCGGGCAAGCGGCAGAAGGCCAAGCAAATATTTCGCCGGGCCAAGCGAAGGATGGCGGCGTCGGCCATTTCCAGCATCAGCTCGACCGCAGCCAAAAAGGCAAGGCCGCACCCACAGTCGCCTTTCGCGGTCCCGACGATGCGCCGGTAACGCTGGCGTCTTTTCGCGGGAAGCCGCTGCTCGTCAATCTGTGGGCGACTTGGTGCGCGCCGTGTGTCGCCGAAATGCCGACGCTCGATGCGCTCGCGGCGAAAAATGGTGCGAATATGACGGTGATTGCGGTCGCACAGGACCTGCAGGGCGCCGAAATCGTCGACCCCTGGTTTCAGAAAGCCGGGATGAAGGCGCTGCAACCCTACGTAGACCCGCAGCACGGCCTGCTCGACGATGCGAACAGCGCGCTGCCCACCAGCATCTATTATGACGCGGAAGGCAAGGAAATCTGGCGCGTTGTCGGCGCGATCGACTGGCAGGGCGCCGAAGCCAAGGCGTTGCTGGCGGAGAGCGGCACTTAGTCCCTCTCCCACTTGCGGGACGGGATCACCGGGAAAACAAGAAAGGGAGGGCGCCCCATGACGCTCGCCCTTCCCTGCGACCGAGAGCAAGGCTCCGGGGGAACGCTAGAAAGCTTAACCTCCGACCGTCACGCGGCCGCTGCGATAGCCCTTCTTGCGCATTTCCTTCACATAATCCTTGTCGGCGTCGACCACCTCGGTCTCCCATTCGTCCCAAGCGTCCCAACGGTCTTCGCGGTCGGTCGAATGACGAAGGTCGCTCGTCAACTCCTTCTCGGCTTCCAGAATATCGGCTTTGTAATTATACCATTGCTGGTTCACGACGCCCGCGATCGGCGCGGTGCGGATGTGCGGCGCCTCGAACCCCGGCGGCTGCGAGCCATAGGGAACGGCGGCTGAAACACTGGCAGGGAGAGCCAGACATATCGCTAGGGTGGTCCACTTTTTCATCGTCCATCTCCTGATTGTCCGCTCGTTGAGGAGCGGTCAGGGGAGTCAACGAAGCAGATCACCGATTTCTTCCCCGCTAATCGCCGAAATTGCACAGGTCGCGGCGGAATCGCTCAACCGGGGTGCGCTTCGTCGCCGACTGCCGAGCGCAGCAGACCGCGAAACACGTCCTGTGCGCTGCGTTTTCCCTGCGTTACATCGAACACGTCGCGCGCAATCGGCATGTCGAGACCATAGCGTTCGGCGAGCGCGATCACGGTCGGCGCGCTCTTCACTCCCTCGGCGACCATGTTCATCCCCGCGATGATCTCGTCGATCGGCCGCCCTTTGCCGAGTTCGACCCCGACATGGCGGTTGCGCGACAAGGGGCTAGTGCAGGTGGCGATCAGATCGCCCATGCCGGTCAATCCGGCGAAGGTTTCCGCCCGGCCGCCCATCGCGACGCCAAGCCGGGTGATCTCCGACAGCCCGCGCGTCATCAATGCCGATCGCGTATTGTCTCCCGCCCCCAGCCCGTCGCCCATGCCGACCGCGATCGCGATGATATTCTTGAGCACGCCGCCCAGTTCGCATCCGAGCAGATCGGTGTTGGTGTAAACGCGGAACAGCCCCGAATGGAACACCGGCTGAAGCGCGCGAACGACAATCTCGTCCTCCATCGACAACACGCTCGCCGCCGCTTGGCCCGTCATGATCTCGCGCGCGAGATTGGGACCGGTCAGCACGCCAACCGGATGGCCGGGCAGCACTTCCTCGATCAACTCGGTCATCCGTTTGCCCGATGCGAGCTCAAGCCCCTTGGTCAGGCTGATGACCGGAACCCACGGCCGGAGATGATTGCGCGCCTCTTCGAGCACGGCGCGAAAGCTGTGCGAAGGCACCCCCATGACAAGCACATCGGCGCTCGCAACGACCTCGGCCAGATCGGCAGTGGCGCGCAGCGATGTCGGCAGCTTGATCCCGGGCAGATATTTGCGGTTCTCATTATCGGCGTTGATGCCATCGACCGTCTCGGCATCACGCGCCCAGAGCGTGATCGGCGCATTGCGCGACACCACCGATGCCACCGTCGTGCCCCAGCTGCCCCCACCGAGCAGGCCGACCTTCAACCGCATGTCTCTCTCCCCTTGTTTCGGTGGAGAGTGGCGCGGTAATCAATGCTTGGCAAGAAAGCCCTTCATCACTGTCGCGGTCGCTTTCGGATCCTCGATCATGGGCACATGCCCGACATGCTCGAAGATATGCGATATGCTCCCGGCTATGCCCGCCTCGAGCACTGGAACGCAGCTCACATCGAGCAGTCGGTCGTGGCGACCCCAGATGATCAACGTCGGCACCTTCACTTCGCCGAGCCGGTCGTTGAGCGGATGGTCGCGGCCCTCGGTCGCGATCGTCCAGAAAATGCTGTCCAGCTGATCGCGATATTTGAGCGCGTCGGCATAGAATACCGGCTTCAGCCGCGCGGGCAGGTAGGGCGGCTTATGCACCACCATCGCAACCAGCCGATCGGCATCCTCCAGACTGGCGATCACCAGCGGGTTATAATCCTCGTTCGCCGCTTGCTTCTGAAGATCGCTCTCGTTCGCGCCGTTGACGCCCGCGTTGTCGAGCAGGATCAGGCTGGCGAGCGAAGCGGGATAGTCGATCGCGTAGCGAAGCGCGATCCAGCCGCCCATGCTGTTGCCCGCGACATGCGGACGCTGCAGGCCGAGTGTATCGGCAAATGCCTTCAACCGCGCCGTCTGCGCCTGCAGATCATAGGCCAGATCGGGATTCCGTTCATTCTCACCAAATCCCGGTAAGTCGGGCGCGATGATATGATAGTCGCGCGTAAGATAGGGCGCGATCATCGACCAGTTATCCTTGTCGCCGGCAAAGCCATGGACAAGCAGGAGCAAGGGTTTCGAGGGATCGCCGCCTTCCAGATAAGGCCAGGTGCGGCCATCGACGACAACGCTTTTCTGCACGGTCCGGCCGCGGCGGCGGAGCAGCACGCGCCCCAGCGCCACAAGGCGGCCGGGAAAGACAAAATACATCAAAGTCAGCGCGATCAGCGGCGCGAAGAGGAGGATGAGGAGAATACGCATGTCTCTTGAACCGTCCTTTAATCCGTTCGTGTCGAGCGCAGTCGAGACACCCATCGGGATAGCGCAAGGCCGAGGGGCATCTCGACTGCGCTCGATGCGAACGGGTTTCTAATTTCGCGCGACATGCGCATCAAACCAGCCGACCAGATCATCAAGCACCGCATCGCGCTCGGGCTCGTTATAGATTTCGTGGAAAAGCCCCGGATAGATTTTGAGCGCCTTGTCCTTCGACGCCACATTGTCGAACAGATAGCGCGATCCCGCGGGGGCGGTCAGCCGATCGGCCTCACCATGCTGGATCAGGATCGGCAGATCGATCTTGGGCGCGTCGGCCTGCGCGACCGCCATTGCGTCCATGAATTCCTTGCCCAGTCGCGCACCGATCTTGCCGCCATAGACCAGGGGATCGCCCTGATAGTCCGCGACAACCTGCGCATCGCGGCTGACGCCATTCGAATCGAGCGACAGCACGCCGAGACGCGGAAAGAAGCGCGACAGAAAGCGGCTGATCCAGACCGTGAAGCGCGACGGCGGCTCGGCGGGCAGGATCGCGGGCCCCGACAGCGCGGCGGCGACAAAGGCGTTTTGACGCTCGATCAGGAACAAGGTCGCGATCAGTCCGCCCATGCTGTGCCCGAGCAGCAGCCGCGGCGTGTCGGCATGGTTGATCTCGACCAAGGTCAACAGCTCGGCCATGCCATCCAGAAACGCCGAAAAACGCGGTACGAAACCGCCCTCGCCGTCCGAATTGCCGTGCCCCCAATGGTCGACGGCATAGACAGCGTAACCCGCGTCGGTCAGCCGCTTTGCGACATAGGCATAGCGCCCCGCATGTTCGGCATAGCCATGCGCGAGCAGGATGATCGCGCGCGGACGGCCTTCGGGCAGCCAATGGGTGACATGCAGCTTGGCCCCTGCCCCCGCCGACCCGGCCGGCAAGATCACCACTGCCATATTATCGCACCGCTTTCTGGAGCGCTGCGCTGCGATGGCCGGGGCCATCGTCACCTGTCTTGTCGATCTTCGCGAGAATCGCTTCGAGCGCGCGGCTGATCGCCGTCTGGGTGCGGACCATCTCGACCTTGGGCCAGGCGGTGCGCATCCCTGTGTCGATCAGGTCGTCGATATCCTCCTGCCCCAGATCGCTCAAAATCTTCGTAGGCGACCAGAACTTCGGCGGGCGGATGATGTTGATGTCGCCGGTATATTCCTGATTGATCACCGATCGCGCCATATTCGCGAGGCTGTTGAGCGGTGGGATCAGGCCCAGCGGCTTTTGGAAAATCACCATATTTGCGTTGAGCCACGCCTTGAACGTCGCCATCGACGCATGCTGGATCGCCTCGATCGGGGCCATTTGTTTGCGCGTGTCGGTTGCGAAAGGCAGCGCGATCGGGTTCGCCTGACTCACGATATGATGATTGACTCCGTAAAGCCGCTCTAGCCGCTTGGTCGGGATATCGTGCGTCACCGATCCGTCGACCCAGCGCCGATCGGGCTGATACGGCACGCGATTGCCCGCATCGTCGCGCGCCATCAGCATCACCGGCGGAAAAACGCCGGGGACCGCGCATGACGCAAGCACCGCTTCGCGGATCAGCACATTCGGTGCCGTAATCGCGTTGAGCAGGCGGCCGTTCTGGTGCTTTTCGGCGGGCGCGACCGAGACGTTGAGATGACGGCCGCTGATCTCATAAGCCTCCTGAAAGGTCAGGTCGGGGATCAGGTCGGCGAGCCTGTCGCGCACATCGTCGGGCGCCAGACGTTTTTGATCGGGGTTGCGGCGGGGGTTCGCCAAGCGGCCGCTTTCGAGAAACGCGCCGATGTCGCTATTCTTGCGGGTGCAGACGACAGCAGCAACGATCGACCCGCCGCTCGCGCCCGACATGATCGCGGGCAGAACGCCTTCGGACCACAAAGCCTTCACGACGCCAATATGGAAAAACAGGAAGCTGCCTGAACCCGAGAGGAGCAGCGCCGACCGACCATAGCAATGCTGGGCACGGCGGAAGAAATCGCGCTTCTCGTCACGCCCGATGCTGCGCGCGGCCGCGATCTTGTCGAGCGAGGCGACGACTTCAGCGACATAATCCTCGATCAGCGTCTTCGTGCCAAAGCGCGCCTTTTGATAGAGCCGCTCATGCCCCATGCCGTCGATATTGCCGTGGATGCCCTCATTGAGGACGAACAGCAGCCCCTTGACGTCCCCCGCCGCCGACAGCTTGCGCAATTTTTCGAGGCGCGCGCGGATCGCCTTATAATCGAAATGCTTGCTTTCATCGGCGTCCCGCCACGTCTGCAGCCCCGATTTCCGGTCATGTTCGCGCGCCGCCTTCATCCAGGCAATATAGTCAGATGCAGTAACAAGGTCGCGGTCGGCGCTGAGCGTCGGGGTGAAAAGCATTCGGTAATCCTGCGAGAGCATGGTCTATTTTTTCCGAGTCTTGCCGGTTGCGTTCGCTTTAGCAACTGGTTTCACCCTGCTCTTTGTCGCAGTTTGGGGCGCGGCTTTCGGCGCCGGCTTAGGCTTTGCAGCGCCCTTCGGCACAGCTTTCGGCGCTGCCGTAGCGGCTTTCGCCTTTTCCGGCTTGGGCACGGCCGCCATCAGGTCGGCAAAACTTTCGTCGATACATTCGCGGAAAAAGGCGATGTCGGGCATGATCGACCGCTCGCCGATGATCGAAAAGGCGATGCGCCCGTTATAACTGGGGGTCGCGACAAACAGTCCCATATTATTTGCGAGAGGCGCCATGCCATGCTGCTGCACAAGCTGTGCCCCGGCGAGATACAGCGGCACCTGCGCGCCCGGCACGTTCGAAATGAAAAGGTTGGTCCCGCGCACCGCGAAGCGTTCGCTGGTGACGAGCCGTGCGACCGCCGCCATCGTCGCGCCCGGAATATGCTGCGACAGATCGGTCATGATCCGCGCGCTGACCCCCGCCTTCGCTTCCTTCGCCTCGACCGTATAGTCGCGGATCGCCGCGAGCCGTGCGAGCGGATCGGCGATGTCGGTGCGGATCGGCACGCTCATCGCCGAAACCTGATTGCCCGGCTTCGACGCCTTGCCTCCCTTGCCGCGCAAATTGATCGGCGCGACCGCCACCAGACTTTCCGCCGGCAGTTCGCGATGCTTGTCGAGATATTTGCGCAAGGCCCCGCCGACGGTGGTCAGAACCACGTCATTGACCGTTGCCCCCGGCACCTTCTTGCGGATTTCCGCCACGTCGGTGAGCGCGACCGTCGTCGCATCGAACATCTTGTGCGGACCGACCGGCACATTGAAGCGCGTCTCGGGTACGCCGGCCGTCATCCCGCCTTCGGCGATCGACTTGCGCGCCGAGGAAATGATTGCAGGCGACATTTTCATCAGCGCGTTCATGAATTTGACCGGCGACTGCATCGACGCCGACCAGGCGCGCGACAGCGTCTCGGTGCTCGACGGCGCCTTGCCAAGCTCTTCGAGCGGCGGCGGCTCGGCGATCGCGGGCGTACCCTTCGCGTCTATGTCGCTCATCGCGATGAAGGCATGCGCGCCCGATGCCCCGTCGACCGCGGCATGGTGGACGCGGTGAAGCATCGCAAAGCTGCCCTTGGGAATGCCCGGAATCCGGTCGAGCCCCTCGATGATATAGATGTCCCAGAGTGGCCGGTTCATATCCATCGGCTTCGAGAAATAGCGCGCAACCGCGATGCAGAATTGCCGCCAGTCGCCGGGTTCGGGCAGGCGCGCGTGGCTCATATGCGCCTCGATGTCGAAATGCTCGTCCTCGACCCAATAGGGATGATCCATGTCGAACGGCAGGCGGTGGAGGCGGCGCTTGAACAAGGGCGAGGTGTCAACGCGGCCCTCGACGTGGCGAATGATATCCTTGAAGCGCACGAAACCGCCCGGCGCGGTCGAGGGGTCATAAATATAGACCCCCATGATGTGCGTCAGATTGTTCGCGGTCTGCGTGTAGAGGAACTGGGCATCCTGCGCGCTGAGCTGTTTGAGCATCTTATTCTCCTGAACCCGGCAACCGGTCGGCAAGCGCGACAGTCGAAAGCCGCATAGTTTCCATCACATTGGCAAGACCGCGGAGTTCCATCAGCAATGCGCGGCGCGCAGCGAGGCTCGTCGGGGTGGCATCGGCGGTTAGCCCCATATGGCGCATCAGCGACAGGCCGTTGGCGAACAGCAGCTTGCCAATCGCCGCTTCGCTGCTGATCCGGCGGAGTAGATAGGCTTGTTTGCCTTCGGTGAGCGCCGCCGCCTCCAGCGCCTTGTCGTCGACGACGTCGCCCGGCTTCGCACGAGCGAGCAGGTCGGCGACGACCGAATAGGCCTCGGCAAAGGGCAGCAGAATCGCATGACCGACAACCGGCTGACAACGGCGGAGCAACTGCGCGATACCGCGGTCGCCACTGGCAAGGCGGCGGTCCCAGACGGGATCGATGCGCGCGAGTTCAGCCTCGATCGCAGCGCGGTGCTCGTCGCGCGGCAGATAGAAAAATTCGAATTTGAACAGATCGCGCAGACGGTCGATCTTTGCCCAGAAAGCGGTCGTCGCATCGCCGCTGTCGGCATCGCGCAGCTCGAACAACGCAAGTTCGATCATCGCGCGATCGAGGAAATGATGCGCGATGATGTTGCGGTAATAGCTCGCCATCGGATGCTTGGCGGGATCGATCGAATAGACATTTTCGCTCCCCGCTTCGTAGCGCGTCAGCAGCCCGCTTTCGACGAGCGTGTCGACCGTGGCGGACAGCGCGATATCGTCGCCGCTTTCCAGTTCGCTGCTCAGCCGGATGTCGCGCGCCCGCGCCCAGTCGGTCACCGCGCCGATGGCACCGAGCAGTTCGGCCGACGTCGCGCCGCGCGGTGCCATGCCGAGGAGGATGAGGCACATCACCGACGTCACGGTCAGCGGCGTGACGCGGTTCGCCTCGACCGCGACCGCAAAGGCGATCTTCTCCAGCGCGCGCCTGTCATCGGGCCCGGGTGCTTCGTCGATCACCACGGGATTGCCGATATCGAGCCGGATACGCCCCGACGGTTCCTTCAGGCTCTTCATATAGCCGAGGAACCACGACAGCGATTCGGGCTTCTTGTTCCGCCCCGTCTGCTCAGCGGCATATTCCTCGACGTCGCGGATCAAGTCGAAGCTGGTGACGAAGGGCACGAAATGCACATCGCGCGTGCCCGTCGCATGCGCGGCGTCGAGGACATATTTCATCAGCCCATATTTGGGCGGCATCAGCTTGCCGAGCCGCGAGCGTGTTCCCTCGAACGCCCATGAGAGCGGAAAGCGCTTCGCGAGCAGCCAGGCGATATAATGACGCAGCACCAGCTTGTAGACCGGCTGGTCCTGAAAGCTGCGCCGGATGAAGATCATCCCCGAGCGGCGGAAAAATTCGCCCATCACCGCAAAGTCGAGATTGGCGCCGCCGAAACTGTGCAGCATCGGCATGTCTTTTTCATAGGTCAGGCGGCTGGGGGTCGCACCGTCGATATAGGTTTTGTGCGTGAAGAGAATTGCGGTCGGATGCTCGCGCAGGATCGAACGCAGCTTCGCGAGTTCGACGGCGTCGACCTCCATCTCGGGCGCGTAACCGCCGAACATCATCCGGTCGAGCCGCGCGCGCAGGTCGAGGAACAGCGCCGAGGGCCGCGCGATAACTTCCTTCATCAGCGGCCGCGCCTCGCGGAACAGCTCAGCAACGGGGCGCCCCGTCGTCGCCGACAGATCGGCGAGCGCCGCGCGGAATTTCGGGCTGGTGCGCAGGCTATCGGCGACGAAGCGCGGTACCTTGTACCGCGTACCGCGGATGCCGCGTTCGGCGACGTCGAGTGCCAGTCCCGCCTGCCGCGCGACGAAGCCCGCGAACTCGGCGCTGTCGACGCCGGCCCCATCGCCGCCGCCGGTCTGCTGGCTGAACCGGCCGCGCAGCGCATCGAGCGTTGCCGCTTCACCGACCAATATCTGCGCGCGGCGGCGGTCGCGCCACAGGATCAGGCGCGCGCGGAGCGGGCCGGGATGGCGGGGGTCACCAAAGATGATGTGACGGAATTTGAGCGCGCGGTCGCGCTCGAAGCCCGGGATGCGCCACGCGACGCGCAGCGGCACAACCTGCCGCGACGGCGATCCGTCGAGCCGCGCGCGCAGCATGTCGAGCGGAAGTGCGTGATCGTCATCCTCGATCGCAAGGCTGGCCCATTGCGGCTCGTCATCGCCGCCCAGATCATTGGCGGTCGCATGGACCCAATCGAGCAATATGCGCCGCTCGACTCCGTTGCGCGCGTCGATGATATAGAGCCGCTCGGCCGCGTCCTCCGCCACGATCGGGGTGCGGGGCGTTCCGTCGGCCACCGCTTAGGCAGCCCTTCCCTTGCCAGACGCGGGCTTTTTGGAAGGAGGCTTTTTCTTCGCAGCCGGTTTCTTCTCGGCCACTTTTTTCGGCTTGGCCTTTTCAACCTTGGCTTCGGGCGGAGCCACCTCGGGCGCGGGTTCCTTCGCCACCGATTCCGCGACGCTTTCCTCGGGCTGGCCGAGCGTCCGCAGGAACATGTTGCGCACGTCGCGGACATGCGTGTTGATCGTCCGCGGACTCCATTTCGAGGTGTCGACCGGTGGCAGCACGGTGACGCGCACCGTCGCGGGGCGCATCACAAACTCATTCTTCGGCGCGACGTCGGTCGCGTTATGAATCACGATCGGGACGATCGGGACCCCCGCCTGCATCGCCAGATGGAACGCGCCCTTTTTGAAGGGTTCCAGCTTGGGCGTCAGGCTGCGCGTGCCTTCGGGCGAGATGCAGATCGATTTTCCCTCGATCCTGATCGCATCGACCAGCGGCTCCATCGCCTTGATCGCGCTCTTGCCGTCGGCGCGGTCGACGAAGACGGTGCCGCCCCATTCCATCAGCTTGCCAAGGATCGGGATGTCCTTGATCTCTTTCTTGCCCACCCCGCCCATATCGCGGCGGATGAGCTTGGCGAGGATCATCACATCCGCTTTGCTCTGATGGTTGAAGATGAAGATGCACGGACGCGAGGACCAGAGATTCTTCTCATCCTCGACCTCCAGCTCGACGCCGGTGATCGCCGTCGCAAAATCGCCGAATAATCCGATCGAGAAATTCGCCGCTTCGCGCTGCGAGCGCGTCAGCGCCCAAATCGGGAGACCCGCGGCAAAAGCGCCGACGAGCGAACCGGTCGCATAGATGGTGCGCGTATAGTCGATCCAGGAAGGCGTACCGCGGCTGCCGAAACGCTGGACCGGCCAGCCGTTTTCCTCGGCGATCGCCTTGAGTTTGAGATTGGGGTTGAGCGGGCGCGGCTTGCCGACGCGTTCGAGCAATTCGATATCGTCGTCGCTGTCCGAATAGAAAAAGCTCTGGTCGAGATCGAGGCCATATTCGGCGGCGAGTTCCTCGGCCGCAAGCACCTTGCCTTCGCCGAAGCAAAGCGGGCGCATGATCTCGCCAGTGAACACCCCGTCTTCGATTTCATAGGCCGAGCATTTGATATCGTCGATGCCGAGGTCGCGCGCGGTCGGTTCGATCTGATAGATTGTGGCTGACGAGATGATCGCGACGCGGTGTCCCTTCGCCTGATGCGCCTCGATGATCGCGCGCGTCTCGGGATAGATTTTCCGCGCGATATGCTTTTTGTAGAGCTCTTCACCGAACTCGATGAAGCTTTCCTCTTCGACGCCCTTCATGAATTTGGCGGCGCCCGACATCAGTCCCGAAAAGCCAATGGTGCCAAGACTGTGCTGCGCGATGACCTGCGCGGTCTCGGCGATTTCTTCCATCGACATTTCGCGGCGCTGGAATTTCTCGCGCAGCATCGCGGTCGCCGAATAGCCCGAAATGATCGTGCCGTCGAAATCGAACAGCGCGGCGATATGCGGCCCCGGCTCCGATGCCAGAACTTCATCCAAATGCGGTTGCGGCCTCGCCACGCCTGTCTCCCCACCAACGGCTATATTGCCGTTTCACCTAGGCACAGTGACAGTAAAGATGGCGTTTATCAATGGCTCGAAAGTGCGGACGCCTCGCTGGCCAGCGCCTCGATCCGCGCCGGGTCGAGCGCCCCCGACGGAACCACCCAGCTGCCGCCGACGCACAGCACCGGTTCGAGCGCGAGCCACTCGGGCGCGGTTGCGAGGCTGATGCCGCCGGTCGGGCAGAAGCGCGCCTGACCGAAGGGACCGGCAAGCGCCTTCAGCGCCGGAATGCCGCCGCTCGTTGCGGCAGGGAAGAATTTGAAGCGTGAAAGGCCAAGGTCGAGCCCGCGCATGATATCGCCCGCATTCGCGGTGCCGGGCAGGAACGGAATCCCGCTCGCGACTGCCGCTTTTCCGAGATTGTCAGTCAGCCCCGGCGAAACGATGAATTCGGCGCCAGCCGCAATCGCACCGTTGAGCATCGCGGGGTCGAGCACCGTGCCCGCGCCGACGATCGCACCTTTGACGCGCTTCATTGCGGTAATCGCATCGATCGCCGCGGGCGTACGCAAGGTAACTTCGAGCACTGTCAGCCCGCCGGCGACCAACGCTTCGGCCATCGGCACCGCATCCTCGACCCGGTCGATGACGATCACCGGGATGACGGGCGCGAGGCGCATGATCTGGTCGATAGACTGGCTCAAATTACGGTCTCCATGGCAGCAAGAACCGCCGACCCGCCCTTTTCGGCTTCGTCGGCATGATGGCGGAACAGGGCGAACAATTCGCGGCCGACACCCACCGCAGGCGGCGGCGCGACCGCGGCAGTGCGTGCGGACCAGATCGCGGGATCGACGAGCGCGAGCACCTCGCCCTTGCGCGCGCAGACGCGAACGATGTCGCCATCGGTGAGAAACGCCAGCGGGCCGCTGACGCCGTCGGCGCCGGGCAAGGCTTCGGGCGAAAGATGAATCACCGCAGGCACCTTGCCGCTCGCCCCCGACATGCGGCCGTCGGTGAGCAATGCGACACGGAAACCCCGATCCTGCAGCACGCCAAGCGCGGGGGTCAGCTTGTGCAATTCGGGCATGCCGTTGGCGCGCGGCCCCTGGAACCGGACGACGACGATGACGTCGCGTTCCAGCTCGCCCGCCTTGAACGCGGCCAGCACCGCATCCTGCGTGTCGAAGATCCGGCACGGCGCCTCGATCGTCCAGCGATCTTCGGCGACCGCGCTCGTCTTAATAATCGCGCGGCCCAGATTGCCGGCGAGCAGGCGCATCCCGCCGTCGGGCGAGAAAGGCGCCGCGACCGGGCGCAGCATCGTGTCGTCCCGGCTCGTCGCGGGCGCGGGCTGCCAATCGAGTTTGTCGTCGGTCAGCACCGGCTCATGACCATAGTCGGCCATCGTCCCGCCGACCGTGAGCACGTCGCCATGGAGCAGGCCGGCGCCCAGCAACTCGCGCACGACATAGCCGATGCCGCCCGCGGCGTGGAAATTGTTCACGTCGCCCGCGCCGTTAGGATAGACGCGCGCGAGCAGCGGCACCGCATGGCTGAGCTCGTCGAAATCCTGCCAGTCGATGATGATCCCCGCCGCGCGCGCAATCGCGGGCAAATGGATCGCATGATTGGTCGAGCCCCCGGTCGCGAGCAGGCCGATCGCGGCGTTGACGATCGCCTTTTCGTCGATGCAGCGCGCGAGCGGGCGATAATCCTCGCCGCCCCAGCCGATCGCGGCGACGCGGTGCGCCGCGGCGCGCGTCAATTCCTGGCGGAGCTTGGTACCCGGATTGGTGAAGGCGCTGCCGGGGATGTGGAGCCCCATCAGCTCCATCATCATCTGGTTGCTGTTCGCGGTGCCATAGAAAGTGCAGGTACCCGCACCATGATAGCTCGCCGCCTCGGCCTCGAGCAATTCGTCGCGGCTCGCCTTGCCCTCGGCGTAGAGTTGCCGAATGCGCTGCTTTTCCTTGTTGGCGAGCCCTGAGGGCATCGGCCCGGCGGGGATCAATATCTGCGGCAGATGCCCAAATCGCAGCGCGCCGATGAGCAGGCCCGGAACGATCTTGTCGCAAATGCCGAGCAGCAGCGCGCCTTCGAACATCGCATGGCTGAGCGCGATCACCGTGCCCTGCGCGATATTGTCGCGGCTGAACAAAGACAGGTCCATCCCCGCCTGCCCCTGCGTCACCCCGTCGCACATCGCGGGCACGCCGCCCGCAACCTGCGCCGTCGCGCCGACTTCGCGCGCGAACAGTTTGATCTGCTCGGGATAGCGGCCATAGGGCTGATGCGCCGACAGCATGTCGTTATAGCTGGTGACGATGCCGATATTCATCGCAGTGCCGGTACGGATCACCGCCTTGTCGTCGCCCGCCGCGGCAAAGCCGTGCGCAAGATTTCCGCACGACAGATTGCCGCGGTTCGTCCCCGCCTCGCGCTGACGCTCCATCAGGTCGAGGTAGGCCGCGCGGCGCGGCGCGCTGCGCGCGACGATGCGGTCGGTGACAGCGGCGATCGTGGCGTGAAGATCAGTCATGCCAGCTCGCCCCGTCGCGTTCGATCAGCGCGATCGCGCTCGACGGACCCCAGCTTCCCGCGGTGTAATTCTGCGGCGCCATGTCGACGTCGGCCCAGGCGTCGCGGATCGAATCGATCCACTGCCACTGCGCCTCGACCTCGTCGCGGCGGACGAACAAGGTCTGATCGCCTTCGATGAAATCGAGCAGCAACCGCTCATAGGCGATGCGCCGCCGCTCGCCGGCAAAGCTGTGCGAGAGCGAGACGTCCATCGTCACTTCTTTGAGCTTCACACCGTCGCGGTCGAGGCCGGGCTGCTTCGCCATCACCTTGACCCGGATATTTTCCTCAGGCTGCAGGTTGATGATCATGCTGTTCGCATCGAGCTTGCCCGCGCCGACACGCGCAAAGATATTATGCGGCACCGGCTTGAACTGGATCAGCACCTCCGACTTGCGTTCGGGCATGCGTTTGCCGGTGCGCAGGTAAAAGGGCACGCCCTTCCAGCGCCAATTGTCGATATAGGCCTTGATCGCGACAAAGGTTTCGGTGTTCGACGGATTGCCGAGTTCGTCGGCATAACCCGCAACCGCACCGCCGTTCACCGCGCCGCTCGTATATTGCCCCTTCACGCTATGCGCCTTCACATCTTCGGCGCTCATTTTGCGGAGGCTGCGCAGCAGCTTGACCTTTTCGTCGCGCACCGCAGTCGAAGACACGCTCGACGGCGGCTCCATCGCGATGATCGCCAACAGCTGGAGCATATGGTTCTGCACCATATCCTTCAGCGCGCCGACCCCGTCATAATAGGAGACGCGGCCTTCGAGGCCGACGGTCTCGGCGACGGTGATCTGGATGTGATCGATCGCCTGCGCGTTCCACAAAGGCTCGAACAACATATTGGCAAAGCGCAGCGCGAGCAGATTCTGCACCGTTTCCTTGCCGAGATAATGGTCGATGCGGAATACGCGGTCTTCGGCAAAGGCGTCACCGACCTGCGCATTGACCTCACGCGATGAAGCGAGATCCTGGCCGATCGGCTTTTCCATCGCAATGCGACATTCGGCGCACGCGATATTGGCGGCCTTGAGCCCCTGCGCGATCGGGCCGAACATCGACGGCGGGGTTGAGAGATACACACCGATCGGTCGGCCCATACGGTCGCCGAGCAACGCCGCGAGCTCATCATAGCCGGTACCCGCGCCCGCATCGATTGCGCAGTAATCGACCCGGTCCAGAAAGGCGGCGATGCGGTCATCATCAAGGCGGTCGGCGGGCAGATGCTCGGTCAGCGCAGCGCGGACCTGTTGCTGAAATGCCGCGCGGTCCATTTTCGACCGGCCCGATCCGATGATCGTCAGCGCGTCGGCCAACAGTCCGTCGAGCGCGAGATTGTAAAGCGAGGGAAAGAGCATGCGCTGCGCCAGGTCGCCCGTCGCGCCGAACAGCACCAAAGTTTCGACTTTCACGCTCACATTCGTCCCCTAGATATCACATGCCAGAATTGGAGGATGCGCCACACGAATGCAACGCGCATACGTAGGCCGCATACGATGTCGGCTCTTGGCAAATCCGATAGCGCTGTCATAGGGATGCACCATGCCTGACAGCAGTCTACCCTATGATGTTATCGTCGTTGGCGGCGGTGTGAACGGCGCCGGCGTCGCGCGCGATGCCGCCGGACGGGGCGCGCGCGTGCTGCTCCTCGAGGCGGGCGATCTGGCGCAAGGCACCTCGTCAGCCTCGACCAAGCTGATCCACGGCGGTCTGCGCTACCTCGAACATTATGAATTCGGCCTTGTGCGCGAGGCGCTGAAGGAGCGCGAGATTCTGTGGGGCATCGCGCCGCACATCATCCATCCGCTGCGTTTCGTGCTGCCCTATCGCGACGGATTGCGCCCGCGCTGGCTGCTCCGCCTCGGCCTGTTCCTCTATGATCATATCGGCGGCCGGAAGAAACTGCCCGCGACGCGCTCGATCGACCTCCGCCGCCATGCTTCGGGCGGCGCTCTGCAACCGCAATATATTCGCGGCTTCGAATATTCGGACGGCTGGGTCGACGACGCGCGGCTCGTTGTCCTCAACGCGCGCGACGCAGCCGAGCATGGCGCGCGCGTGCGCACGCGGACGCGCGCCGAGATGCTGCGCTGCGAGGATGGCATGTGGGTCGTCGATGCCAGCGACGATCAGGGCCATCAATATCGCTTCACCAGCCACAGTATCGTCAATGCCGCGGGGCCCGCGGTGCTCGATCTGCTCAAGCGCGCCGACGCCGAACCCGATCACCAGATGCGGCTGGTGCGCGGATCGCATATCGTCGTGCGCAAGCTGTTCGAGCATGATTATGCCTATTTCTTCCAGCTTCCCGACGGGCGCATCTTCTTCGCCATCCCCTATGAGCGGGACTTCACGCTGATCGGAACGACCGATCAGGACCATGTAGACCCCAATATCCTTCCGCGCGCGAGCGATGAGGAAATCGCCTATCTCTGCGAGGGCGCGAGCCTCTATTTCCGCGAGCCAATCACCCCCGCCGACGTCGTGTGGACCTATTCGGGCGTGCGCCCGCTGATCGAGGACGGGTCGGGCCGCCCCGAGGCGGCAACGCGCGGCTATCGCATCGACGTCGACCTCGCCGAGGGCGCGCCCCTGCTCACCATCTATGGCGGCAAGATCACCTCGTACCGCCATGTCGCCGAAGCCGCGGTTGACGAACTCGTCGATCATATCCCTGCGCTCACCGGCAAACGCTGGACCGCAAAGGCCCCGCTGCCCGGCGGCAATTTCCCGACCGACGGCGCCGCCGCGCTCCAGGCCGAGTATAAGCTCGCTCACCCCTTCCTGACCGCCGCGACGGTCGATCGCATTGCCAAGGCTTATGGCACCGACGCGCGCGCCTGGCTCGCCGACGCCGACGACTGGGACGCGCTGGGCGGCGAGATCGCGCACGGCCTGAGCGTCGCCGAAGCCGAATGGCTGGTCACCAATGAATGGGCGCGCACCACCGATGACATCCTGTGGCGCCGCACCAAGCTGGGGCTGCATTTCAACGACGACGATGTCGCAAAGCTCGCCGCCTGTCTCGAGGCGATGGGCAATCGGATAGCCTAATCGGCGCCGAACTGTTCTGCGAGCTTGGCGCGCCTGACCTTCCAAGTTTCGGCAAGCACCGGCACATCGCGCAGCGCGCGCAAGTCCGCCGGGCGATCCTTCGCCTCGCCGCCGATCAGCAGCGCGAACAGCGACGCGAGCGGCCATTCGGGATAGGGTCGCTCGACAAGCACCAGCGCATCGCCCGCTTCGACCTGTCCCGCCTCGAGCACGCGGTAATACCAGCCCGCCCGCCGCGTCTTCACGACCTGCGCCATCACGCCCTTCGTCTGGAACCGGTGGTCGAGCTTCCAGCACGGCTGGCGTGCCTGCGTCACTTCAACGAGCGCGGTGCCGAGACGGAAGCGGTCGCCGAGGAACACATTGGTCTCGTCGAGGCCCGACGTGGAGATATTCTCACCGAACGCACCCGGCCCACCCAGCAGGGGTGCATCACCCAGATAGTCGCGCCACCAATCATAATGATCGGCGGGATAATGATGGATCGCCTTGTCGATGCCGCCATGCACGGTGCGATCGGCCTGTTCGTCACCCGCAAGCCCCATCGGCCCGACGGCGACCGCGTCGGCGACCGGAAGCTTGCCGATCGCGCTCGGCTCGTCATCGCGAAAAGGGCGTGCCTTGCCCGTCAACACAGCGAGAATCTCGGTCGTCATGCCAATGATTGCATAGGCTCCGCCGCCGAAATGGCAATCGTCAGGCCTCGGCAAGCACCACAGATTTCGGCGTCCGCGATGCAAGCACGATCACCAGCCCCGCGACCGCCATCACCGCGCCGGCTATCGACACCGCCGGAAAGCCCAGACCCAGCCCGATCACGCCGCCGCCGACCGCTGCACCGACCGCATTGCCCAGGTTGAACGCGCCGATATTGACCGCCGACGCCAGGTTGGGCGCTTCCGACGCCGCTTCCATCACGCGCATCTGAAGTGGCGGGACGATGGCAAAGGTCGCGACGCCCCAAGCGAAGATCGTGATCGCTGCGGCGATCGGCGAATACATGGTGACGGCAAAGAGCAGGAGCATCGCCGCAAGCCCGGTGAGCGAAACAATCAAAGTGCGGTCGATCGAACGATCGGCAAAGACGCCGCCGAGCCAGTTGCCCACGGTCAACCCGAGGCCATAGATCACCAGCATCGCAGTCACGAACAAGGTCCCCGCTCCTGTCGCCTCCTTCAGGATCGGTGCGATATAGGTGAAGACGGTGAACATCGCCGCCGATCCGATCGCGGTCAGCGCCAGCGCAATCAGAACGTCACGCCGTTTCAGCACGCCCAGTTCGGCGAGCATATTGCCGCCTTCTGCGCGCGGAAGATCGGGCAGCGCGAAGCGGAGCGCCGCCATCGTGAACAGGCCCCAGACGGCGATGACCCCGAAAGCGGTGCGCCACCCGAACGTCTCACCGACCCACGGCGCCAGCGGCACGCCGATCACATTGGCGAGCGTCAGTCCCATGAACATCGCCGCGACCGCGCTCGCGCGCTTCTCGGGGGCGACAAGGCTCGCGGCGACGACCGATCCGACGCCAAAGAAGGCGCCATGATTGAGCGACGTGATCACACGCGCGATCATCAGCGTCGTGTAATCGCCCGCGATCGCCGACAGGAAATTGCCAAGCGTGAAGATCGCCATCAGGCCGATGAGCAACGTTCTCCGGTTCATCCGCGCGGTGGTGAGCGTCATCAACGGCGCGCCGAGCATCACGCCCAGTGCATAGGCCGAGACGAGCAGCCCGGCGGCGGGGATCGAAACCCCCAGCCCCTCGGCCATATCGGGCAGCAGTCCCATCGGCGCGAATTCGGTGATTCCGATACCGAAAGCGCCCGTCGCCAGTGCGAGCAAAGGTAAATTGATTTTCATGCGCGGAGTCCCTGATTTTCTATCAAGCGCACAGATGGCTTTCCCGGACCACTTAGTTTAGGACGGAATTCGGCCAAACATTTGTGAGTTTAACGCAAAGATGAGCAGAGACCGCGTCAATCGCGCCGCCGACATGGAAATCTTTGCCACAGCGATCGAGCGCGGCAGCTTTTCGGCGGCAGCGCGCGTGCTCGGCCTGTCTCCCTCGGCGGTCAGCCGCGCGATCTCGGGGATCGAGGCGCGCTTCGGAGTCCGCCTGATCGTCCGCACGACGCGCGCGCTGGCGATGACCGCCGAGGGCGAGGCCTATTACCACGCCGCGCGGCGCATCCTGTCGGACTTGACCGAAGTCGAACAGGCGATCGGCGAACAGGCCGCGCCGCGCGGGCGGCTGCGCGTCAGTACCACCCTATCCTATGGTCGCCGCTATATCGTGCCGCTGCTCGGCGAATTCGTCGATCGCTATCCCGGCATCATCGTCGATATCAGCCTGACCGACACCGTCATCGACCTGATCGAGGAACGCGCCGACGTCGCGATCCGCATCGGCCCGCTGCCCGACAGCCCGCTGATCGCGCGAAGGCTTGGCGAAAGCGACCGCGCCGTCGTCGCGTCGCCCGCCTATCTCGCGGCGCACGGCACGCCCGTGATCCCCGCCGACCTCCATGGCCATCGCTGCATCGGCTTCAATTTCCGCCGCCGTCAGCCGTGGTGGCCGTTTGCACAAGGCGGCGAGAGTTTCGATCTGCCCGTCACCCCCGTCATCGAGGCGAACAATGGCGACACTGTCGTCCAGCTTGCGATGGACGGCGTCGGCATCGCGCGCGTCGGCCGCTTCAACGTCGCCGACGAAATCGCCGACGGCCGGTTGGTCGAGCTTCTCGCCGACTATAATCCGGGCGACGTTGAACCTTTCCACGCATTGTTCCTCGGCGGATCGACGCTGCCCGCGCGGGTGCGCGTATTTATCGATTTCCTCGCCGAACGGATCGGCCGCGACGGCTGGGACAAGCCCGCGCCGATCGGTTAGATTGCGATATGAATCAAGCGAACGCCAAGCCGGACACCTCCGCGCAGAAGATGATCGACCTTGCGGTCCGGCAGATCGGGCTTGCCGCGCCCGGCGACGCGGCGCTCGTGCGCAGCGTTCCGATCGAGGCGCCGGTGTCGATCGAAGTCGGCGGGATCGGCTATGCGGTGATGATGGCGACCCCCGCCGATCTCGAGGATTATGCGCTGGGTTTTGCGCTCGGCGAAGGGCTGGTCGAGACTCCCGGTCAGGTGCGCCGCATCGATGCGCACCCCGTCGAGGGCGGCTGGGCGCTGCGCATCTGGTTGCCGCCCGAACGCAACGAAATTGCGCTCGAACGCGCGCGCAAGCGGGTGAGCGAGAGCAGCTGCGGACTGTGCGGGATCGAGAATATCGAACAGATATTGCGGCCGCTGCCACCGCTTGCAGCACGCATCGCGACCGACCGCACCGCCATCGCCGCCGCGCTCGCGGCGCTACGCGACCATCAACCGCTCGGCCGCGCAACCGGCGCGGTCCACGCCGCGGCCTTCTGCTCACCGGCGGGCGAAATCCTTCATGCCCGTGAAGATGTCGGACGCCATAATGCGCTCGACAAGCTGATCGGCGCGCTCGCGCGGGCAGGCATCGATCCCGCGTCGGGCTTCATCCTGCTGTCGGCGCGCTGCAGCTATGAGCTGGTCGAAAAGACTGTGCGCGCGGGCTGCCCTATGCTCGTCACCATTTCGGCGCCCACCAGCCTTGCCGCCGAGCGCGCCGCGCAGGCCGGATTGACGCTGGTCACGCTGGCGCGCGCGGACTCGGCGCTGGTGGTCAGCGATCCGAACGGCCTGATTGCGTGACGACGCTCGGCGCTGTTCTGGCGGGCGGGCGGTCGAGCCGGTTCGGGTCGGACAAGGCGCTTGCGATGCTCGAAGGCCGGACGTTGCTCGAGCATGCGCTCGCGGCGCTGCGCCCGCATTGCGATGCAGTGATCATCGTCGGCCGCGCGGACATCGTCGACTGGCCGCGCCCCGACATGGGGCCGCTCGGCGGCATCGCCGGGGCGCTGCGCCACGCCGCAGATCACGCGTTCGACCAGCTTCTGACCGCGCCCGTCGATTGCGTTCATCTGCCCGATGATCTTCGCGCGCTGCTCGAACCGGCGCCCGCCTTTCTGGAAATGCAGCCAGTGATCGGACTGTGGCCCGTCGCGGCGCTGCCTGAGCTTCAGGCGATGCTGGAGGATGGAAGCGACCTCGCCGTCAAAGCCTTTGCCCGGCGGATCGGCGCGCGCGCAGTGCAGAGCGATTTCGTGCCGCCGAATATCAACCGCGCCGCCGACCTCGACCGCCTCGCCGGGTCATGACCCGCCGATGGCGTTCACGGTGAACGCCAATATGCCCATGTTGAAGATAAACGCTGCCATGCAATGGCCGAGGACGACGCGGCGCATATGCGCGCCCGATATCGTCACGTCGGACGTCTGAAAGGTCATGCCCAGCGTGAAGCTGAAATAGAGAAAGTCCCAATAGCCGGGCTCGCGCACCCCCGGCACTTCGATCCCGCGCTGATCGTGGCCGCCGACCTGCAGATAATAGAGATGCGCATAGTGCAAGGTGAACACCATGTTCGCGAACAGCCAGGCAAGCGCGAGCGTCGAGACGATCAGCATGACATCGGCGCGGCCCAGCCTTCCCGGACTCGCGATCAGCGTCCCCACCGCGAACAGGATGACAAGCGACAGCAGCACGGTGATCGCGAGCAGCCCCGCGCGGTTCGCGTCATTGCTCTCGGCCGTTCGCCGCATCCGGTCGGCATCGGCGCTCAGCAGCGGCACGATCGAACCCAGAAAGATCAAGGCCGCAAGGTCGAAGCCGATCAGCAATGCGGTGCGAGCCTCGGCGCCCCATGCCGCGACGGCACCCGCCGCGGCGGCGAGCACGCCGGCAAAGATCAGGAACCGCGGCGGCGCAATCTGCCGCCCAAGTGCGAGGTTGGTCGGCTTAGTCAATGGAAGCCGCAGCGACGACGCGCACCGGGATCGACTTGGCCGCCGGACAGCCGCTGATCTTGTCGTAGTGGCCGAGCGGCAACAGCGGGTTTAGTTCGGGATAATAGCCCGCGACCGAACCTTGCGACATCGGATAGTCGATGATCGTCAACCCTTCGACGCGGCGCACGACGCCATCGTCGCTGATCGTTTCGAGCGCGACCTTCGTGCCCGCCTCCAGCGCGCGCGCCGCCATATCGTCGGCGTTCATGAATAGGATCATCCGGTCGTTATACACGCCGCGATAGCGATCGTTATAGCTATAGATCGTCGTGTTGAACTGATCGTGCGAGCGCACCGTCGCGAGCCGCAGCATCGCCGGATCGGCGACCGGCGCATTGACCGCGAGCCCCGGCAGGATCAGGAAATTCGCCTTGCCGTTCGGCGTTGCCCACACGCGGCGGCGCGGCGGAATATCGAGGTGAAAGCCCATCGGCGCCTTGATGCGCTCCGAGAAATCTTCGTAAATCGCCGGGTAGACCGCGGCGATCTTGTCGCGGATCAGGCTGTAGTCGTCGATATAGCTTGCCCAATCGACCTTGCTGTCCGGCAGCGTCGCCATCGCAATGCGGCACACGATCTCGGTCTCGGGCAACAGATGTTCGCTCGGCGGGTCGAGCACCCCGCGCGACGCGGTTACGTTCGACATCGAATCCTCGATCGTGACGAACTGTTCGCCCGCCGCGGTTTCGATCCGTTCGGACCGCGCGACGACGGGAAGGATCAGCGCGTCGCGGCCATGGACCAGATGTCCGCGATTGAGCTTGGTCGCGATGCCGACGGTCAGGTTCAGCTTTCGCATCGCCGCATAGGACCGCTCGGTATCCGAAATCGCGCGAACGAAATTGCCGCCGAGGCCGATAAACACTTTGGCGCTGCCATCGATCATCGCTTCGACCGATTCGACGCTATGATGGCCGTTCTCGCGCGGCGGTTCGAACCCGAATATGTCGCGAACCTTGTCGAGATACGCCTGGCTCGGTTTCTCGTCGATCCCGACGGTGCGGTCGCCCTGAACGTTCGAATGGCCGCGGATCGGCGAAATCCCGGCGCCCGGCTTGCCGTAATTGCCTTTGAGCAACAGCAGGCTCGCGATCTGCTGGACAAGCTGCGACCCCAGCTGATGCTGGGTGATCCCCATGCCATAACAGATGATCGTCGCGTTCGAGCGAATGTAGATTTCGGCGCAACGGCGGATCTGCGCTTCGGCCAGCCCCGAGGCCGCGACGATCGCGGGCCAGTCCTGCGCCGCGATATCGGCCTCCAAGGCAGCGAAGCCCTCGGTATGCTCGGCGATGAAGCCATGGTCGAAGATCGTTTCGCCCGCCGCCTCGCGCTCGAACATCACTTTCATCATGCCCTTGATCAACGCGAGGTCGCCGCCGATCCTTATATGGACGAATTCGCTGGTGACCTCGGTCGAACCGAAGGTCGCCATCTGGACTATATCCTGCGGCTCGGTAAATTTGATCAGCGCGCGCTCGGGCATCGGGTTCACCGCAACGATCGGCACGCCGCGCTTTCGCGCTTCGACCAGCGGCGTCATCATCCGCGGGGCATTTGTCCCCGCATTATGCCCGATCAGGAAGATCGCCTCGGCATGGTCGAAATCTTCGAGGATCACCGTCCCCTTGCCAATCCCGATTGCGGGAGGCAGCCCGCGGCTCGTCGGTTCGTGGCACATATTCGAACAATCGGGAAAATTGTTCGTCCCATATTCGCGCACGAATATCGAATAGAGAAAGGCCGTCTCGTTCGCGG
>JAURVS010000024.1 GCA_030655355.1 Sphingopyxis sp. | reverse complement strand
TTGTCGAAGCGGCGGTCGCCCGCAGTCCATTGGACCGAAAGGAGGCCGATAATCAGGACATGCGCCGCCACCGCGATGGCAATGCCGCGTCCTTCATTCCCCCTCACTGCCCGTGTTTCGGCCATCATCTTAACCTAGGGTTGGGTTTCTGAACCGCTGGTGACCGCGGCGGGCTTGCTGTCTGCAGCGCCTTCCGAACCCGTCGTTACCAGCGAAATGCGCGTCAGCCCGGCGCGGTTGAGTTCGCCCATCACGCGCATCACCCGGCCGTAGTCGAGGCCCTTGTCGGCGCGGAGCATGATCTGGCGCGGCTTTTCGCCGTCCTTATTCTCGCGCGCGATCGCGTCGAGCCGCGCGGGAAGCTCGGCCTCGGGCACGACATCCTCACCGATATAAAGCGTATCGTCGCCGTTGATCGACAGTTGCACGGGTTCCTGTTCCTCGGTTTCGACGGGCTTGGCGCGGCTTTCGGGCAAATCGATCGGCACCGCGGACGCCAGCAGCGGCGCGGTGATCATGAAGATGATCAGCAGCACAAGCATCACGTCGACGAGCGGCGTGACATTGATTTCCGCAATCGGCGCGCGGCGATTGCCGCGGCCGCGCCGTCCGCCGATGCCGCCGGAAGGGCCGCTCATCGCCATCAGGCTTCAACCTCGAGTTCGCGGCTGAAGGTTGCGTGCAGCCCATCGGCGAAGCGCCCAAGCCGCGATTCCAGCCGATTGAGCCGCTGCGAAAAGGCGTTGTACGCGATGACCGCGGGAATAGCCGCGAACAGGCCGATCGCGGTCGCGAACAAGGCTTCGGCGATACCCGGCGCGACGACGGCGAGGCTGCTGTTATTCTCAGCCGCGATCGCGGTGAAGCTTCGCATGATTCCCCATACAGTACCGAACAGCCCGACGAAGGGCGCGACCGAGCCGATCGTTGCCAGCGTGCCGATCTTTTCGGCCAGCCGGTCGACTTCGCCCGCAACCGCACTGTTCATCGCGATGCCGAGGCGTTCGCGCGTCCCGTCGCGGTCGACATTCTTGACCTTCGTCGACCGGCGCCATTCGCTGATCCCCGCGCCCAGCACCTTCGCGCTCGGCAATTCCTCGGTGCCGTTCTTGTCGAAGAATTTGTCGATATTGTCGGCACGCCAGAAATCGCGCTCGAAACGTTCCGATGCGCTCATCAGCCTGGATACGCTGCGACCGTGGGTGAAAATCACCGTCCAGACATAGATGGACGCCAGCAGAAGGCCGATCATCACCGCTTTCACGACGATATCGGCCTGCAGGAACAGCGCGACCGGGGACAGCGTTGCCGCGTCGGCGGCCAGCTTGATATTGTCTAGCAAGGGGAATTCTCTCCATTCATGATGGCGGTAAATCGGTCGGCCCAACCCGCGGGCTGGCGACGCGGCCGGCCTTCGGGGGACAGAAAGGCTGCGGTCACGCGTCCGTCTGTCAGCAGTTCGTCGCTTAACGTGCCATGAGCGCGAAGGATGCGCTGCGCGATGATCACGCTGGCGCCGCGCACCGCCTCGACCGTGCTGACGACGAGCAAATCATCGTCGAGCTTGGCCGGGCTACGATATTTTATGGTCAGATCGGTGACCGCCCACGCGCCTTCGCCGCCCTCCATCGCGGCGCGCTGGTCGATGCCCGCGATCCGCAGCATGTCCGATCGCGCGCGCTCCATGTAACGCAGATAATTGGCGTGATAGACGATGCCCGACAGATCGGTGTCTTCGAAATAGACGCGCGCCCGGTAATGATGCTCAGCCCCGACGAATGCGCCGGGGATGAAGGGAGGCGGGGCGTTTACCATTGCCTTTGATCGATAGCCGCCCTTCGACTCGTCGCAAACCCCTAACCAACGGTTCGTCGCAGATCGGGGCCGGTCTGTAGAAGAAACTGGCGGAAATCCGCCTATTTTCCTTGATCAAAAAGTCCATCTTGCGATCCGCTCGGCGGATTGAGCCCGAGATGCTTCCACGCGCTGGCGTTGAGCATCCGTCCGCGCGCGGTGCGGGCGATCAGTCCGACCTGCAACAAATAGGGTTCGATGACATCCTCGATCGTGTCGCGCGGCTCGGACAATCCCGCCGCCAGCGTCTCGACCCCGACCGGACCGCCGCGATAGATATCGGCGATCATCGACAGGTACCGGCGGTCCATTGCGTCGAGCCCGAGCGCGTCGACCTCCAGCCGGTTGAGCGCGGCGTCGGCGGCTTTTGCGTCGACGATCGCATGGCCGGCCACGGTCGCAAAATCGCGCACGCGGCGCAGCAACCGTCCGGCGATACGCGGCGTCCCGCGCGACCGCTTGGCAATCTCCAGCGCACCATCGGACGCGATCGGCAGCGACAGCAATTTTGCCGCGCGCGTAATCACCTGCTCCAACTCGCCATGCGTGTAGAAATGGAGCCGCACCGGGATGCCGAAGCGGTCGCGCAGCGGCGTCGTGAGCAAGCCCTGCCGCGTCGTCGCGCCGACGAGAGTAAACTTCGGCAAATCGATCCGCACCGACCGCGCCGAAGGGCCTTCGCCGATCATGATGTCAAGCGCGCGGTCCTCCATCGCCGGATAGAGGATTTCCTCGACCGCGGGCGACAGCCGATGGATCTCGTCGATAAACAGCACGTCGCCATCCTCGAGATTGGTGAGCAGCGCGGCAAGGTCGCCCGCCTTCGCGATCACCGGCCCGCTGGTCGAGCGAAAGCCGACACCCAACTCGCGCGCGACAATCTGCGCCAGCGTCGTCTTGCCGAGCCCCGGCGGGCCATAAAAGAGCACATGGTCGAGCGCATCCGACCGCGACTTGGCTGCCTCGATAAATATCCGCAAATTCTCGCGCGCCGCCGCCTGCCCGACAAATTCGGCGAGCGTCTTGGGCCGCAGCGCGGCGTCGGCATCCTCGGGGGTGCGGATGGGGGTGGTGAGGTCGCTCACTTCGCGGCTTTCTTGAGCGCGACGCGGACCAACGCGTCGAGGCTGGCATCGGCGCCCAGTTCCTCGCTCGCCGCCGATACCGCGGCGCTGGCTTCGCCCGGCTTGAAGCCGAGGCCGGTCAGGGCGGTGACCGCGTCAGCAAGCGGACCGGGAGCAGCGGAAAACGATGACGTTCCGCCACCCGAAATCCCGCCAAGTGCGCCCGCCTTGTCTTTCAATTCATGCGTAATGCGCTGCGCGAGTTTCGGTCCGACGCCGTTCGCGCGCGCGATCATCGCACTGTCGCCGCTGGCGAGCGCGCGTTGGAGGTCGCCGATCTCAAGCGCCGACAGGATCGCAAGCGCAACCTTGGCGCCGACGCCCTGCACGCTGTTGAGCAGGCGGTACCAGTCGCGCTCCTCAGCCTTCGAAAAGCCGAGCAGGCGCAGGAAGTCTTCGCCGACGAGCATTTCGGTGTGGATGGTGACATCGCCGCCGACCGGCCCCAATGCGTCGAGCGTACGCGCCGATGCCTCGACCAGATAACCGACGCCAGCGACGTCGATCACCGCATGGCCCGCGCCGCTCGAATCCAGCCGCCCTGTCAGTTTTGCGATCATGGCCCGTGCCTAACGCGGGGAGAACGAAAAGGGAATCAATTTCCCTCCATCGCGGATGGCTCAGTATCGCGGCCGATGGTTCGCATGGCAGATCGCGACCGCCAACGCATCGGCGGCATCGGCGCCGACGACCTTTGCGCCGGGCAACAGCACGCGCAGCATCGCCTGCACCTGCTCCTTCGCCGCGGCGCCAGTGCCGACGATCGCCTTTTTGACGAGGCGCGGCGCATATTCGCCCACCGGCAATCCGGCGCGTGCGCAACCGAGCAGCACGACGCCGCGCGCATGCGCGAGCTTCAGCGTCGATTGCGGATTGTCGTTGACGAAGACTTCCTCGACCGCGGCGCACGCGGGCGCGTGATCGGCAATCACGGCAGCAAGCACGGTGTCCAGATGCGCGAGCCGGTCGGGCAAGAGCGCTTTCGCGTCGGTCTTTACCTGCCCATTGGCGACATGGCTGATCCGGCTACCCTCAACCCGGATGACCCCCCAGCCGGTACAACTGAGCGAAGGGTCGATGCCGAGGATGATCATTGCGGTCCGTTCGTGTCGAGCGACGTCGAGACACCGCGAAGGCATCCGCAACCGATGGGCATCTCGACTTCGCTCGATGCGCACGGATTTTGGTTTTTATCCAAGCTTTTCCATCACCGCGTCGGGGATTTCATAATTGCCCCAAACGGTCTGGACATCATCGTCATCGTCGAGCGTGTCGATCAGCTTGAACAAGGTCTGCGCGGTTGCTTCGTCGGCGATTTCGCTCTTCAGCGTCGGGCGCCAGGCCAGCTTTACGCCTTCGGCTTCGCCGAGCTTGGCCTCGAGCGCTTTTGCGACTTCGTGCAGGCTGTCGACGCTGGTCCAGATGTCGTGACCGTCTTCGGACGATTCGACATCGTCGGCGCCGGCATCGAGCGCAGCTTCGAAAATCGTGTCGGCGTCACCCGCCTTCACGGCATAGCTGATCATGCCCAGCCGGTCGAAACCGTGGCTGACGCTGCCGCTCGTGCCAAGATTGCCGCCGTTCTTCGCAAAGGCGGTGCGAACGTTGGTCGCGGTGCGGTTGCGATTGTCGGTCAGTGCCTCGACGATCAGCGATACGCCGCCGGGGCCGTAACCTTCGTAGCGGATCTCTTCGTAATTATCGCCTTCGCCGCCGGCAGCCTTGTCGATCGACCGCTGGATATTGTCCTTCGGCACCGACTGCGCCTTGGCGGCGTTGATCGCAGCGCGCAGACGCGCATTGGCGTCGGGATCGGGCAGGCCCATTTTCGCCGCAACGGTGATTTCACGGCTGAGCTTCGAAAAGAGGCTGCTGCGCTTCTTATCCTGCGCACCCTTGCGGTGCATGATGTTCTTGAATTTACTATGGCCGGCCAAGCCACCCTCCATCGGTAATTTTGAAAGCTGCCGTCGCCCTAGCGCGGCGGAGCAAGTCAGACAACTACGGCGGTTCCCGAAGCGCTGACCATCAGCATCGAGCCGTTCTGGCCGAGCACTTCATAGTCGAGGTCAACGCCGATCACTGCATTGCCGCCGAGGCGCGTGGCTTCGGCTTCCATTTCTGCGATCGCTTCTTTGCGCGCGCGGGCGAGGACATCCTCATATTTGCCCGAGCGGCCGCCGACAATGTCGGTGATCGACGCGAACAGGTCGCGGAACAGATTGGCGCCGACGATCACTTCGCCGGTGACGATGCCCAGATATTCGCGGACCGGACGGCCTTCGACATTATTGGTGGTGGTGCTGAACATCGTCACTCTCCTCTGCGGTGTTTAGTCGATTCCAAGCGCCGACTTATAGACGTCGAGAATCGCTTCCATTTCTTTGCGATCATGGATCGGCAATTTGCGCAGGCGGACGATCTGGCGCATGATCTTGGGATCATAACCCTGCGACTTCGACTCATTATAGGTGTCGCGAATATCGTCGGCGATGCCCTTTTTCTCTTCTTCCAGACGCTCGATGCGCTCGATGAAAAGGCGCAGTTGTTCGTCGGATACGGTGGCTTCGCTCATTTTTGGCTCCGGTAGCTGGGATGATGTGGCGCGAGAATCACGCTCGGCGCGTCCCTAATCGGCTCAGGGATTTTTGGCCATGCTTTCTTCCATCCGCGCAAGCTGCTCGGGCGTGGCGGCGGTATGATGGAGCGCCTTCCATTCGGCGGTCGGCATCCCGTGCACGATCGCGCGGCCCGCTTCCTTGTCGGTCCCGTCGGCTTCGGCAATCCAGTCGCCAAGGCAATTGCGGCAAAATCCCGCCAGCCCCATCAGATCGATGTTCGCGGCGTCGCTGCGATGCTGGAGCAGGCGGACGAGGCGGCGAAAAGCGGCGGCTGCGGCCGCATCGTCGAGCGCGTCGAGCGCATCGTTCGGGGCGGTCTGGTCGTCGCTGCAGGACATGGCGATATTCCTTCTGATGGGCCGATGAATAGCTATACGCGGCTTGCCTTGACGGGCGCAACGCGCCTACGCAAGCCACCCCAGATTTTTCAGCTGTTCGGAGCAATTGTGGTCCAGAATTTTTCTCCCCGCCAGCGCAAGGTCCGCATTCTGGCGACGCTCGGTCCCGCAAGCGCCACCCCCGCGATGATCGCCGAGTTGCACCGCGCCGGCGCCGACGCCTTTCGCGTCAACATGAGTCATGGCGACCATGACGGGCACGCAAAGGTCATCGCTGCGATCCGCGCGCTCGAAAAGGAAACCGGCCGCCCGACGACGATCCTCGTCGATCTGCAAGGTCCCAAGCTGCGCGTCGGCACCTTCAAGGACGGCCCGGTCGAACTGACCAACGGCAAACCCTTCACTCTCGATGCCGACAAGGCGCCCGGCGACGTGACGCGCGTCCATCTGCCGCACCCCGAATTGTTCGCCGCGCTCGAAGCCGGAACGCGGTTGCTGATCGACGACGGCAAGCTGGTGCTGCGCGTCAAGAGCGTTGCACCTGACAAGATCGAGACGATCGTAGAGGTCGGCGGCAAGATCTCGGACCGCAAGGGCGTCAATGTTCCCGACGTCGTCGTTCCGCTCGCCGCACTCACCGAAAAGGACCGCAAGGATCTGACCTTCGCGCTCGAACAGCATGTCGACTGGATCGCACTGTCGTTCGTGCAGCGTCCCGAGGATGTCGCCGAGGCGCGGCGGCTGATCGGCGGCAAGGCAGCTTTGCTGGTGAAGTTCGAAAAGCCCTCTGGGGTCCAGCGGATCGACGAGATACTCGAACTCGCCGACGCCGCGATGGTCGCGCGCGGCGACCTTGGTGTCGAACTGCCGCCCGAAGCGGTGCCGCCGCTCCAGAAGAAGATCGTCGCGACCGCGCGCCGGATGGGCAAGCCTGTCGTCGTCGCGACGCAGATGCTGGAATCGATGATCTCCTCGCCTTCACCGACGCGCGCCGAAGTATCCGACGTCGCGACCGCCATCTATGACGGCGCCGACGCGATCATGCTGTCGGCGGAAACCGCTGCGGGCGCATTTCCGGTCGAGGCGGTGACGATGATGGACAGCATCGCGCGTTCGGTCGAAAGCGATCCCGATTATTTCCGCCGCCTGCATTTCACCGAAACATTGCCCGACGCGACGACGGCCGACGCGCTGGCCGAAGCAGCGGGCAGCATCATCGCGACAATTGCCGCCGATGCGATCATATGCTTCACCGCGTCCGGCTCCACCGCGCGGCGCGTTGCGCGCGAGCGGCCCGATGCGCCTTTGCTCGTGCTGACGCCAAAGCGCGAAGCTGCTCGGCGGATGGGGCTGTTGTGGGGCGCGCATGCCGTGCCGACAAAGGACATCGGCAGTTTCGAAGAGATGATCGCCAAGGGCAAGCGCATGGCGCTGCGTCACGGCATCTGCAAGGCGGGTGCGAAGCTCGTGATGATGGCGGGCGTGCCGTTCGGTACCCCCGGTTCGACCAATGTGCTCCATGTGGCGACGCTGACCGGCGATGAACTGCGCGGTTACAGCTAGGATTCGGGCACAATCGATTCAAATCGGCACAATCCTTACCGACTGATTCAGAAAATTTTCGGGTTGATTCAGAACGGGACGGGTAAAAATGGTAAATGCGCTTTGCACCATTGACGCCACGCGGCATAGTTGGTGCAAGTAGCGCGTCGGGCCCGCGTCGGGGGGGATCCGCTCTGCTAAGTCCGGAGGTCTTTTCCGCGTGTCCGCACCGTTCCGTTTTCCGCGCTTTTTTGTAACCAGTCCGGCGCCTTGTCCCTATCTGGCGGGCAAGGTCGAACGGAAGGTGTTCACCGAGCTCGGCGGCAACACGGCCAATGAGCTGAACGACGCGCTCGGGCGCATCGGTTTTCGCCGTAGCCAGTCGGTCGCCTATCGCCCGAGCTGCGCCGATTGCTCGGCGTGCGTGTCGGTGCGCGTCTGCGCGAACGACTATGCGCCCAGCAACTCGCAAAAGCGCAACATCCGCCGCAACGGCGACCTCGTCGCGACGGCGTGCAAGCCTTGGGCGACCGAGGAACAATATGCTCTGCTGCGGTCCTATCTCGGCTCGCGCCATCCGAATGGCGGAATGGCCGACATGGACGAGCAGGATTTCGCCGACATGGTCGAGCAGACTCCGGTCGACAGCTATATGATCGAATATCGCGAGCCCGCGGCGAACGGGGCCAAGGGCCGTCTCGTCGGTTGCTGCCTGACCGACCGGCAGGGCGACGGGCTTTCGATGATCTACAGTTTCTTCGACGCGTCGCATCCGCTGCGCGAAGGTCTTGGCACCTATATCATCGCCGATCATATCCAGCGCGCCTCGCTGGCCGGGCTGGACTATGTCTATCTCGGTTATTGGATCGAGGGGTCGGCGCGCATGGCGTATAAGGCGCGCTTCCGTCCGCTTGAGCGGTTGGGCCCCGATGGCTGGTCGCGGTTTGAACCGACTGCGTCCGACGGCATCGCCGCTGCGTTCGAGCTTGCCTGACTGTCGGCCTGCGCTTGCCCGTTGACGCCGGTATTTTTACAGGCCAATCAATAGCAAGGGAATTTCGAGGCGGGGAACAGAGGAGATGACCTTGTTCCGAACCTATGCCGCCATGAAATTCCTGCTTCCCGCTCTCACTGCTGGTCTGGCCGTTGTCGCTGCACCGCTTGCTGCGCAGCCGGGGCAAGGCGCGGGCACGCGCAACGGCGCGTCGATCAACGGCGTCGATCAGATGCACCAGATCGACTGCCAAGGACGCCCGGCCGAAGTGTCGGGGTCCGACAACAAGATCAATTTCGTTGGCGACTGTCCCAGCCTCACGGTGAACGGCGTCGACAACCAGATCAGCATCATATTGCGTCCCGGCGCGTCGCTGACCGTGTCGGGTGTCGACAATGTGGTCAGTTGGAAAGTCAGCGGCAAAGGCAAGCCGCGCATCTCGGTGCAGGGCGTCGATAATCGGGTGCAGCCGCTGCGCTAGCAGCGCACGCACGCTCGCGCCTCTGTCGCGTACTGCGAACGTCTCGCAACACGCCTCCACTGGTTGACCTTTCCCCGCTTTCAAGGGCATAGCTTTGCGTCCAGGACATAAGTCCGGGTCGCATCCGTTATGAAATCGCCGGGGGGCTGGCGAGAGGGGGAAAGGATGCCCG
>JAURVS010000020.1 GCA_030655355.1 Sphingopyxis sp. | reverse complement strand
GACACGATCATGTCCTTGATGCGGTCGTGGACGAAGTAAAAGCCGTCGGCATCGCGATATCCGACGTCGCCGGTGTGGAGCCAGCCGCCCGCCAGCGTCTCTTCGGTTGCCTTCGCGCGGTTCCAATATTCCTTCATCACGATGCCGCCGCGGATCGCGATCTCGCCGATCTCACCATCGCCCAACGCGCGCCCCTCGCCATCGAGGATCGCCATGTCGGTGCCCGGCCACGGCTTGCCGCACGAGGTCAGCTTGCCCGGCAGATCATGCGCCGAGGGCGACAGATAGGAGCCGCCGCCAGAGGATTCGGTCATGCCGTAAAATTGCACGAAATCGCAGCCGAAGGTCGCGCGCGCACGTCGCAGCACATCCTCGGCGATCGGCGATGCGCCATAGGCGATCGACTGGAGGTGCGGATAGGGACCTGCGCCCGCGGCGGGCTGCAGCAGCATCATCTGGATCATCGCCGGGGCAAGAAAAGCGTGCGCGACATTTTCGTCGCGCATCATGCGGATAGCGTCGGCGGCGGTGAAATCCTTGACGAGGACCAGCCGACCGCCTTGCGCGAGCCCCGAGAAGCTGACGTTCGTGCCTGCGACGTGGAACAGCGGCATGACGATCATCACCGTCTCGTCCTCGCCATAGGCAAAGCCGTCGACTTCGGTCGCTGCCTCGAGGAAGGTCCGATAGTTGCGGTTGGTCAGCACGACGCCTTTCGGCAACCCGGTCGTGCCGCTGGTGTAAAGCTGGAGCACATCGTCGGTCAGTTGCGGCGCGTCCGCCAACGGCGCCTCGGATGCGTCGCCGAGCCAAGCGTCGAACGGTTCGAACGCCGGATGCTCGCCATACAGCGCGATGAGCCTCGGGGGAGAGGTGAGTTCAGCAATCGCGGCGAGCGCGCAGTCGAAGAAATCCTCGCCCACGAACAAGAGCTTCGGCGCTGCATCGCCGAGGATGAAGCCGATCTCGGCGGGCGCGAGGCGGCAGTTGATGGGAGCGAAGCAGCCGCGCGCGCGCGCGGTGCCGAAGAAGAGCGGATACCAGCTGTCATGGTTTTTGGTCAGCGCCGAAACCCGATCCCCCGGCGCAATCCCTGATGCGATCAGTGCGTGGCCCAAGCAGTTCGAGCGTGCATCAAGCTCGGCATAGCTTGTTTCGCGGTCGCCGAACTTCACCGCAGTCGCCTGCCCTCGGACGCGGGCCTGTGCTGCTGGAATATCCGCCAGCGTCCGGATGGCATCCAGATCGATCATTTCGCTCTCCCTCAGTCCTATTTCTCTTGAATTAGATAGAATACTAAGCAAATGCTAGGCCAGATAAAAATTCGAGAGGACCGGCCTTGTTTGACCACCCCATCCTGCCGACAACCATCGTCGGAAGCTACCCCCAGCCTGACTGGCTGATCGACCGCGAGCGGCTGAAGGCCAGCCTGCCCCCGCGCGTGCGTGCCGAGACGCTTTGGCGCATCCCCGAACCATGGCTCGCCGATGCGCAGGAAGCCGCAACGCTGATGGCGATTCGC
>JAURVS010000013.1 GCA_030655355.1 Sphingopyxis sp. | reverse complement strand
GCTCATTCCCGGGCTCCAGCGTTCGTCGGGGAACCAGCTATCGTCGCCAAAGATGTGACGGACGTGGCGCGTCTTTGCGGCGACCGCATCGGCGAGCGTCTGGAGGCAGTCGATCGCGCAATCGTCGGCGCTCGACAGCCGCGCGTCGCCGCGGCCATGAAGGACAACGTCGGTCGCGCCGCCGGTTTCTTCGAGCCGCACGGCGGTGCCCTTGGCGGTCCGCTGGAGCAGCGGGAGCTCAGCATAGCCGATCGCGGTCGTGAACATCTTGGTGTTCGACGCGGGGATGAAGCGCTGGTCGGCGGCGATCGATACAAGCACTTCGCCGTCGAGCGTCGTGACGAGCAATCCGAACCGGGCACCCGCGGGACCTTCGGCCAGCTTCTGCTCGACCGTCGCCGCGAGCGGCGTCGTTTGCGCGGCGGCGGGGCTCAGCGAAAGCGACAACGCCAGGGCGAAGGGCAGGGCGAAGCTTTTGATCGATGCTCTCATAATGTCTCCTGTGCGTCCCAAGCGGTAACGAGCCGTTCGCCCACCGCGGGGCGCAGCGTGAGGATGCCGCTGTCGGCATGGCGGGTCGGATGGACCCTGTTGGTCAATAAAGCCCAGGCGAGGCCGCGCTCGAAGTCGATCCAGAGGCCTGTGCCCGTAAAGCCGGTGTGACCGACCGTATCGGCCGAGCAGGCGTCGCCGCCGTGCCATCCGGCAAAGGCACGTTCCCAGCCGCACGTCCGGTGGCCATCGTTCGCGCCGCGCGTCTCGGCGAGCATCGTCGGCGACAGCATCGAGCCGTCGAGCATTGCGCGGGCGAAGCCGAGCACGCCGTCGATCGTGCCGAACAGCCCGGCATGACCCGGCGCGCCGCCCAGCGCGAAGGCATTTTCGTCATGCACTTCGCCCTTCATGACGCGGCCGCGCCAACTGCATTTTTCGGTCGCCACCGCTGGCCCGGGGGGAGGGCCAAAGCCCAGCCCTTCGCCGAGCGGCCAGGCCGACAGCGGCGCGCCGGTGATGCGCTCGATCGCGATACCGAGAAGGATGAAATTGATGTCCGAATAGACCGGCGGACCGTGGCGCCATTCGCGCTGAAGGACAAAGGCGCGCAGACGCTCGGGATCGTCGCCATATGTGTAAATCGGCTCGACCGCGGGCAGGAAGGTGTGGTGCATCAGGCAGTCGCGGAACGTCAATCGGCGCTCGGCGGCGCCCGCGACGTCATATTGGCGCAGGTCGGGTATCGCGTCGGTCAGCGGCCGATCGAGATCGATGCGCCCCTGATCGGCGAGCGTCAGGATCATGGTCGTCGTCGCGATGACCTTGCTGAGTGATGCAAGGTCGAACCAGTGGTCGCGCCTCAGTTCCTCGCGCTCGGGGACAATTGCGGCCATGCCGGCGAAGCGCACCGCACTTTGGCCGTCGGCGGTCACGACGCCGAGCGCAGCCCCGGGGATGCGGCCGCTTTCGACCGCTTCCAACGCCGGGGCAAACGCCTGTTCGCAAATCGCCTCGATCGTCATGGGGCGGAGCGTCCTTTCACGCGCGCGATCACCGGCAGCAAGAAGATCGCTGCAAAGCTGAGCGCGCCAGACATCAGGAAAAAGCCGTCATAGCCGATCTGCGTCTGCATCGAGCCCGACGCGCCCGCGAGGAGGCGCGGGAGCAGGAAAGCGAAGCCCGAGAGGAGCGCATATTGCGCGCCCGGATATTTCGGACTGACCAGCATCGACAGATAGAGGACGAACACCGCGCCCGCAAAACCATTGCCGAACTGATCGACCGCGACCGAGGTGTAGAGGACGAAGGAAGACGGCTCGCTGTGCCACAGCCAGACATATATCCAGTTGCCCGCCGCTGCGGTGACGGCGCCGATCGCCAGCGTCCAGGTCAGCGACAGCCGCGTCGAAAGCAAGCCGCCGAGCGCAACGCCCGCCATGCTGGCCGACAGCGCGACGACGCCGTCGGCGATGCCGATCTGCTTGAGGCTGTAGCCCGCCTCATTCCACAGCGGATGCGACAGCGTCAGCGTGAGCACGTCGCCCATGCGATAGAGCGAGACGAAAGCCAGCACCGCGAGCACCCCATAGCCGTAACGCCAGAACAGCTCGACATAGGGCACGAAGAAGGCGGATATCGTCGTGAGCGCGTCGGCAGGCAGGCGGCTGATGCGCGGCAGCGCGAGCGCAAGCACAGCGAAGGGCAAGAGCGCGATGACGAGAACGATCGGCGTGACGTTGGTCTTCGACGAAAAACCCGCGCCTTGCACCGCTGACAGCAATGCCCAGCCGACCAATGTCGTGACGAGCGCGACCGCTAGCAGAATGATCAAGCTGGACAGCGTTCCAGAGATCAGCGCGCGCGTGCGGCCGATCGGGGCCTCAGGCTCGGGGCGCATCGCGGCGAGGACGGGGAAGGGCGCGAAGGCCGCCACCGCGATCACCAGATAGGCCCATGTCCAGTCGGCCCACGCGGCGACGAGGATCGCGCCGCTGCCCGCTGCGACCATCGCGCTGCGATAGCCCCACAGATTGGCGGCGACGACCGGCGCCTGCTCGGCCTGCGTCGGCGCAAGCTCGATGCGCCAGCCGTCGGCAGCGACTTCGAGCGTCGTCGTCCAGAAAGCGAGCAGAATCGCGAACAATGCTGTCAGCGGCAGGCTCGCGTCGCTCGACGTGAAGGCCATGCCGACCATCGACAGGAAAATGCCGAGCTGCGACAACATGATCCAACCGCGTCGGCGCCCCCAGAAGCGCGAAAAGCCCGGCACATCATAACGGTCGAGCAAGGGCGCCCAAGCGAATTTGAACGTCGGGAGCAACGCGATCCATGCGAAGAAACCGATGACAACAATATCGACCCCATGCCGCGCAAGGCGCAGCGTGAGGACAGCGTTGAACATGTAGAAGGGCAGTCCAGCCGAAAAGCCTAGCAACAGATAAAGGCCGAGCAGGCGCCGCCTCGACGGCTTGACCGGCGTGTCGAAGCTATCGACCAAATAAGGGGCTGTTGCGGCCGATGCGGTCATTCGGCCTTCTCGGGTTGGATCGCCTTTTCCCAGCGCGCGACGACGGTGGTAACGGTCAGATTGGCGCTGGCGCTCGCGACGGTGCGCGTCATGTCGAGCAATCGGTCAAAGGGCAGGATGAAGCCCACGACGAGCGCGGTCTGCTCGGGCGTTACCCCGACCGAGGATAGAACCGCGGCGAGCATGAACAGCGAGGCCGACGGGATCGGGGCGGTCCCAAAGGCGGCGAGCGCGCCGGTCAGCAGGATGATCGCGAGCATCGACAGGTCGGGCTCGACCCCAACCGCCTGCAACGCAAAGATGCTGAGCAGCCCCACATACATCGCGGTGCCGTCCTTGCCGATGCTCGCGCCGATCGGCAGCACGGTCGACGCGACACCGGGTGCGATACGCAGATCCTCGAGCGCGATGCGGAGCGCAACAGGCAGGGTGGCGGCGGACGATGCGGTCGAAAAGGCGACCGCGAGCGCATCGATGATCGTGCGGTAGAAGCGGAGCACGGGCTGCCGCGCGACGAAAGCGATCAACGGCAGATGGACGAGCAAGATTTGTAGGATCACGCCCGCTGCGACGCCGAGCGCGAGCCAGCCGATATTGCTGAACACCGCGACGCCATTGTCGGCGACCGCTTTGGCGATCAGCGCGAGAACGCCGAACGGGGTCATTTCCATCACGATCCGCACCAGATGGAAAAGCACTTGGCCCGCCGATTGCAGCAGATCCGCCATCGGTCGGCCTTGCTCGCCCGCAAGAATGACGCCGAAGCCGAAGAGCATCGCGAAAAAGATGATCGCAAGCATGTCGCCGTCGGCCAGCGACTGGACGATATTGACGGGGACGATGCCGATCAGTTGGTCGTGCAGCGACCTGGCTTCGCCCAGCACATGCGGAACCGCGCTGCCGAGCGCGGCGCCTTTGCCCGGTTCGAGCAGCAGCCCGACCGCCATGCCGATCGACACGGCAAAAAAGGTCGTTGCGGCAAATAACCCGACGGTGCGCGCGCCGACCGACCCCAGCTTGCGCGGATCGGCGAGCGCGGTAACGCCCGACGCAATACTGATGAACACGATGGGGACGACGAGCATCCGGATCAGGCGGACGAACAATTCACCGATGAAGGCAATTGCCGACGTCGCAGCGGGCCATAATAGGCCGAGTAGCACACCGATCACCATGGCGCCGAGCACGCGTTGCCACAGTGGAACCGCGAACCAGCGGCGAAGCATGTCTGTCATCGATTCATAAGCCCCACCCCATCACACAGTGCCCTGAATGTCCGGCGATGACAGACGTCGTCGCGGATCGCAAGGATCGCAGCGGGCAATCTATCGCGTCGCGCCGCAGCACCCCCATATCCAGCGCCCCATTTCCTATAACCCGACGCTATAACGCCTCGATCACCGTCGCGAGTTCGGCGAGGAACGCCGACGCCGTTCGCGATGGCGGACGGTTCTGCAAATACACCGCATTGATGTCGAAGGTGATGGCGGGCTGCAGCGGTCGGCTCGTCAGCCCCGGCGGCAGCGCCGCGTGCGCGGTGAAATTGTCGACGATCGCCATGCCGACCCCGGCGCCGACGAGCGCCGCCGCGACATAATAGGTCCGGGCCGAAACGACTTCGTTCAGTTCGACCTCCAGCCGGTTGAGTTCGCTCGACAACATTCGTCCGATCGGGCCGCTCTGCGCGGGGCTGATGAATTTCTGTCCGCGCAGTTCGTCGAGCCGCAGCCGCGGCGGCGCCTCGGGCATATCGTCTTCGCGATAGATCACGACGAGCTCGCCTTCGCCGATCACCTGATGCGAGACGGGCGCCGACAATGGCACTTCGAAACTGATCGCGATATCGGTTTCATGCTCGTATAATTTGCGCACCATTTCATCATGGTGGAGCGTCTGAAGGTCGAACATGATGTCCTGATGATGGGCCAGAAAGCGCGAAACGGCCTCAGGGATCGCGCCGAGGCCGAGCGACGGAAGCGCCGAAATGCGGAGCAGACCGCCGCGCCCGTGCCGCAAATTCTGGCACGCCTGTCGCAGCGAGCGGACTCGGTCCTGAATGTCGGACACTTCGGCGAACAGGGTATGCGCATCCTCCGTCGGGATCAGCCGTCCCTTTTTGCGTTCGAACAGCGTGAGCCCGATCGACCGTTCGGCGTGGCGCAGTACTTTCGTCACCGACGGCTGCGACACATTGAGCGACCGCGCGGCGGCGCTGACCGTGCCATGCACGAAAACCGCATGGAAAATTTCGATCTGGCGCAGGTTCATGCTGTTACGACCCCAAGGCTGCGACCTCAGGGCGTTGAATTGCCCTTTGTTCCGGCCGGATGATGCAGCGTGCAGCGCCTGTATGCCATCGGGTTATAGGGGGTGCAACCCATGTTGGGAGGCCACCTTCAATCGCCGCGCCCGAGCGCATCAATCTGTCCATCGAGCGCAGCGATCACCAGGCTCGTATAGTCAGCCTTGCCCGCGGTGCGGGCGATGACGGGAAGGCCCGAGAGAAAGCCCGTCAGGCTCGATATCATCAGTATGGCCCGGACTTGCGCCTCGGTTTCGGCCAGCCGACCGTCCGTCGTCCGAACGATCAGGTTAGTGGCGAGCTCGATGCCCGGGCGCCAGAGTTCGGCATAGAGAATTTCGAAGGCCGGGCCGGGGCTCGCGATTTCACGCTGGACAAACAGCGACGGATTTTGCGCTTCGGGTGCGGAAAGGAGAAAGCGTGCCAGCGCGGCGAACAGGCGCTTGAGCAGGCTGCGCGCATCCTCCGGCGTCAACGGTCCACCGAGCGCCGCATAGGACAGTTCGGCCACCCCGCCCATTCCTTCGCGATAGCGTGCGACGATCGCGTGGGCGCAGGCGAGGTAAAGGCCGCGCTTGTTCCCGAAATAATAGGTGAGGGCGGGCAGATTGACTCCCGCTTCCTTTGCGATTTGCCGCGTCGTGACGCTCGCGAACCCGCTGTTGCCAAAGGCGGTTAACGCGACATCGAGGATGCGTGCCCGCGTTTCCTCGCCCTTGCGATAGCCGTCGGCGGCGGTGCGAAGCGGAGCGATGGGGGATGCTGATCGGGCCATTTCGGCACCTGACTCCGTTCTGCTTGAATTATTATCAAATGATATATATGATCGATGCGATCTCGTCGAGAGGGGATGGACATTGATGACACGTGCGGCACTCGATCGTCTTTGGGCCAGAGTAGAGGCGCAGCGGGACCATGTTCCTGCGATGTACGGCCAGGTCGATTTTCGTGCCGTTCCCGAACGTTTCACCGCGACGCCGGGCGACGCGACCGCGCTATCGGGCAAATATGATCCGGACCGCGAAGCGCTGCTCGCCGATGCCGGGCGTGTCGAGTTCATCCAGGCCTATACGATGATCGGCGACGCGACCGCCGACGCCTATGCCGGTTTGATGCGCGAGCATGGCTTTCGGGCGCTGGTCGACATGCTGACCAACGCTTGCGACCACGGGCTCGAGAATGTGCCCAATGCGCCTCCCGAACTGATTGCCTTCATCAAGGACATGGAGCGTATTCCCGACTGGCTCGATATGGATCTGGTCGAGGAGGGAGCGCGGGTCGATCGCAATGCCGCGGCCAATCTTGGCCCGTTCATCATCCGCGGCGCCTTTATCGCGACCTTCATGAACAAATATGCCGCGCTGCCGATGGCGATTACTGGCACCTTGTCGAGCCAGACGGCGGCGAGGCGGGTCAAGGATACCGCCACCTTCTTTTCCACATCGGTGTTGCCGGGCGCGCTCGAACGCTTTGGCCCGGGCTTCAAATCGGCGGCGATGGTGCGGCTGATGCATTCGATGGTGCGGGCCAATGTGCTGCGGCGACCGAACGACTGGGACTTGGGCGTCTATGGCATTCCCATTCCGCAGGTCGACCAGATGCCCGCGGGGCTGATCTCGGTGTTCCTACTGTCGTACAAGATGATCGAGGAAGGCCGCGACCAGTTTACGCCGCGCGAGCGCGCGATGGTCGAACTTGCGCGCTATCGCTGCTTCCTGCTCGGGCTTCCCGAGGAATTGCTCGCTGACACGCCGCAAGGGATCGTCGATCTGATGAATGCGCGCAGCGGTACGTTGCGCAGCGGGTATGACGACGACACATGCGGTGTGCTGTTGCGCGCGACGATGGCGGCCGATCTTCGTCCGAATGAATCGCGTGGCGCGCGTTTTCACGAGACGTTCGAATTGGCTTTTGCCAAGCTGTTCTTCGTCAAAAGCTTCATGGGTGGTGACAAGGCGAAAGCGGCGTCGATCGGTGTGAATTTGACGTCCGGCGATGTTGCGCTGGCCGCGCTCGCAGGACTGTTTATCTACACACGGATGCGCCTCTATGCGCTGGCGGCCTATATTCCCGGGCTGCGCGGCATCGCCGATCGCCGACTGGTTGCAAAGCTCAAGGCCCAACTGGTCAGCTATGGTCATGCCGAGTTCACGACCGACGCGGCGCAATATCGCCCTTCGGCGGCGTCCGTTCCCGCCGAGTGAGTAGACGGGCCGGGGGCCGATCAACTGACCTTCGTCAGGTCATGCACCGCCCGATCCTGCCGCCGATGCGGTGACATTCTGACGAAGATCAGGCGCCGTGATATCCGCCGAGGGCATCCTCAAATTCTTCGAGCGGCCCAATATTGTCACGCGCCGGTTCGCCGGGCGAGACAGGAAAGACCGCGTCGATGCGGCGCTTTAACATCTCATCAAATTCGCGTTGATTCGAAACCCGAGCGCGCTTTCCGACAGCCAGTTCGGAGCAGATCGCGGCTTTGATGCGGTCGAGTCCGTCGGCGCTTAAGACGCCGGCATTCAATAATTCTTCGCAAAGCTGGATCAGGCCGACCGCCGTTGCGTGAGCCCGCAGCCCAATAAATTCCAAAGTATGGTGACGCTCGCGTGCTGCGGCATCGCCCCTTGCAGGGACATTCATCGGCATCCTCCTATCCATCAACCCGTTCCGGTAGCGGTCGCCTCTTTTGGGCACGTCTCCGGATTACCCATACCATGCCGGGACGTCATGCGATCAGCAAGGACCGAATTGGCACTAGGTCAAATGGCCAGAAAATCACCGCCGCAATTCACTGCCACGTGGATCAGATCAGCGACTTCAACCGGTCAATCCCTGTCGCCTGCCGGACGATTCGGGCAGCTAGCGCATTTCCGTTCGTGGCATTGGTAAAGACGACGATCGCTCGTCCTGTCCGGGCGTCGCCGATGCCCAGCGTCTTGAAGATCCCGTAGTTGCTGCCGCTATGTTGAAATAGCTTGCCCGCTGACGATTGTTCGAGTTCCCAACCAAGTCCCCGCGAAATGTCGTTCCCACGCACATCGATCCGGGGGGTGAGCATCGCTTGCCGGGTAGCTTCGCTAATCTCCCAGTTGGCCCGGTCATGGCGATCCATCATCAAAACCATAAACTTCGCATAGTCTGACGCGGTCATGAGAAGCCCTCCGGCCGAATTGACCAAAAGGTCATGTGTCGACGGAGGCGTCTTTGGATCGGTCTCTCGCATCGCCGCGACAGAGTCGTCGTAGGTCCAGGATGCGATTGGCTTGCGCCACTTCGACGCCACGGGAAGTAGCCGGTTGCCGAGCTCTCGGGTCGGCTGCGGAGGAAGCTTCAGCTCGCCTTCCGGAGGCTCGGAATGTCCGAATACCGCCGATTTTGCGATCTCCTCGTCCCAGCCGAAGCTGCTGTGCGACATTCCAGCGGGACCAAACAGTTTCGCCTGCATCACACTGCCGAGACCCATTCCCATGATCTTCTCGACGACCAGTTGGAGCCAGATGAAGGCCTCGCCTGAATAGGTGTAGGTCGATCCCGGTGCGCTGCTCGTGACAAGCGGTTCGGAGGTCCAGTTGGGCAAACCGGTCGAATGCTCCAGCACATGGCGGGCGGTGATGCGCTCGAGATTTGGGTCGGTCCCCAAATTAGTCGGCCGGCGATATGCAACGAGCGGCTTGTCGAGGTCGATGCGCTTCTCGTCGGCCAGCCGCATCACGACATAAGCGAAGACCGGTTTGGTCATCGATGCGGCTTCGAACAATGTGTCTTCGCGTACCGAATCGCGGGTAACAATGTTTTTCACGCCGAAGCTTCTGCTCCACGCTAGTTTTCCATGATCCACCACAGCGATTGCGACGCCGGGCACGCCGGCGATTTGCATGAAGCGCGGAAGATCGCGGATCAGGTCGTCTGATGGGATCCAGGCGGCATCGTCGACCAAAGATCGGGGCTCGGCAGCGGCGCGGACAGACGCTGCGCCACCGACGACCAACGCCGCGGAACCGGCCAGCCACGCTCGCCGCGCGAGCATCGATCCGGTGCTCATCGGGAGCAGGTGGTCGCCGCGGCGAGCAGGCAGGCCAAGAGCGTCATTCGCTTTCATCTCCAATCGGTGAACTTGATACCTTAGGCTTGGCCGTCGGCTCAACCCGTCTCAGGCCGCGCGCTTGCTCGGTTGCGGTCCCGATCGCCGGACGAGTCGGCCGGGCAGGGCTCCGGTGTGTTCGCCGTTCAAATAGGTGATCTCGCCCGACACGATCGTCGCGACATAGCCTTCCGATTTCTGCTGCATACGCTTGCCCCCGGCGGGCAAGTCATAGGCCACGCGGGGGACATGCAGCTTGAGGGCGTCAAGGTCGATCACATTGAGGTCGGCCTTCATGCCCTCAGCGATGCAACCGCGATCTATCATGCCAACGGTTGCCGCCGCCTTGCTGGTCAGTTCCGCGATAGCAAGCGGCAACGGAATACGTTGGTCCTCGCGCGCGTCGCGCGACCATCGCTGAAGCAAATAGGTCGGGAAGCTGGCGTCGCAGATCAGCCCATAATGGGCGCCGCCGTCGGCGAGGCCCATTATGGTGTTCGGGTGGCCCAGCATCTCGCGAACGCTGTCGAGATTGCCGCCCGAATAGTTGGCAGCCGGTAAGTAGAAGACCGCACGGCCTTCATCGCCGAGCAGCAGATCATAGCTATAGTCTTCGAGCGACTGACCTGCTGCGCCCGCGCGGGCTTCGATGCGATCCTCGCGCGTCGGCTCATATTGCGGGGTGTCGCCCCACGGACAGGTTGCACGGAATGCGCCGATCAGGGTGAGGGTGACGGGGTTGCTGTCCTCGGGCTGCTCGGACAGCAATTGTTGGCGGAACGCGGGCGCGCGCATCCGCTCGACGCGTTCGGCGAGCGACAGGTGCGCGATCGCCTTATAGCTGGGATGCGCCGAGAAGAGATGGAGGCTGAGGTCGAGCCCAAAGAACATCCCCACTGGTCGCGGCGCGACCTGCCCGCGCATCTCGACGCCGTCGGCGGCGGCTTGCTCGAGACCGTCGAGCATATGCCGCCATCCGCCGCCGGGCTGGCCGGCGACATCAAGCAGAGTGAAGGATAGCGGGCGGCGTCCGTGTTCGGCGACGGTGCGCAGAATGTCGAATTCGACCTCCGCATCGCCGTCTGGCGCGGGGATAATCTGGAACACACCCGCATCAGCATCGGCAAGGCCATCCATCAGCGCGCAGAGTTCGTCGACGTCCGAATGGAGACTGGGCGCCAGTTCGCCTGCTTTGGTTCGATGCATCATGTTGCGCGAGGTCGTGACGCCGAACGCGCCCGCCGTGATGCCCTCGGTCACTAGTTCGCGCATTTGTTCCAGATCCCCGGCTGTCGGGGCCTCGTGGCGAACCGCGCGTTCGCCCATTACATAGATTCGCAACGCCGAATGCGGAATTTGCGCGGCGACGTCGATGTCGAGCTGCCGGTCGTCGAGCGCGTCGAGATAATCGGGAAAACTCTCCCAGTTCCATGGCAGACCGTCGACCATCACGACTTCGGGGATATCCTCCACACCTTCCATCAATTTGACGAGCATTTCACGCTGGTGCGGACGACATGGCGCGAAGCCGACGCCACAATTGCCCATCACCACCGTGGTGACGCCATGTCCCGAAGATGGAGCGAGCCGCTGTTCCCACGTAGCCTGGCCGTCATAATGGGTGTGGATGTCGACAAAGCCGGGAGTAACGATTTTGCCGAATGCGTCGATCTCGCGAGCACCGCGGTCGGGCACGTCGCCCACCGCGACGATCAGCCCGTCCTTCACCGCGACATCGGCTAGACGCGGAGCGCTGCCCAAGCCGTCGTGAACGGTTCCGCCGCGAATGACCAGATCGTGATCCGCCATGCTCTCTCATCCTTTCCCGATGGTCCTGCTCGCTGGCAGGTTGTATTTTGAAACTCAGTGTAACCACTTCTCCATAGGCAGGAAAGCCCGAACCCGGTTTTCGCGTCAGCCCGCTTGCTTTTCGCTCAACCACGCCGAGCGTATCGCTGCGCCGTCCTGTCCGACGTCGCGATAAGCAAATCTCACTGTCGACGTGGTTGCTGAGAGAAAAGCTTTTGTCTTCACCGCCGTCCGCAAAACGAACGTCGTTCATCATGGCGGCGATACGCATGCAGTGTCTGCCTATAACTCCTTCGATAAACAGCCCAATGGCCGTTTTCGGCGAATTCGGGTTTACGGAACGACCGGCGAGCTGGTCGGTTGATAGACGATTCGATCGGACCTCGGCATCGGTGCGGAGGCCAGGCCGGGGTATATGCTTGCGGCATATTGAAGGAAGGCAGATGCCGACTTATAACTTCGAAGTTCGCACGCCGACACATGCATTGGTGACCGAGGGCATCGATCTGCCCGACAGCACTGCCGCTCGCGTTGAGGCAGCAAAGCGGATCGGCGACCTCCTGCGAAGGCATGCGGGCGAAATCTGGGTCGATCAGGATTGGCAGATGGATATCACAGATGAGCGTGGGCTCATTTTATATGCTATATTGGTGTCCGCATTGATGTCTCCGGCCACTGCGGGTGGCCGCAAGCGCGGCTGAGTTTCATTCCCATAGCTAAATGCGTGTCATCATAGTCGAAACCGCCTCATGATTTCTGTAAGGCGCTAGCCTTGTGCGCAGCTCGCTTGCCCTCATCGGTTTCGACAATGAATTCCGGATTGTCGGTCGAGGCTGCGACGCGATGGCCTTTAATCTTAGTCGGCGAGGTGACCTTTTTAACGACCTTGCCTTTCGCCGTGCCGCCGTGGCTCTTCCAGCTGACATGGTCGCCGCTCTTTGGTTCGGGCATCACGATTCTCCTGCTCACACTCGCCGATCGCTGCGAAGGTTCCCCAGCGAGATAGCGGGAGCACCCGCACAGCGGCCGTGCAGTCTGGACAGGCCGCAGGTCGCGCTGTGACGCTCAAGTTGTTCGCTAACCAAAAAAAGCATGATCCAGATCAAGTTGGGCAGCTGCCGCGCGACTTTGCAGGGCCGCAGTGCGTTGTATTTCAAGCGAGGACATCCCGCTTCTCGCGACAGGATAAACATCATGGCTGCAACCAAAGCCGCGACCAAGAAATCCGCGTCCCACACCGCGAAGAAGCCGCCGCAGAGCGCCCGCAAGGCGGCCGCACATACGACGAAAACCAAAATCAAATCAGGCGCCACCGAGCGGCCCGCCGATGCGATCAAGTTGCTGAAGGCTGATCACAAGGCAGTGAAGACCTGGTTCAAACAATATGAGGATATCGAAGCGGACGCCGACAAGCAGGCGTTGGCTGAACGGATATGTCTCGCGCTGACGGTTCATGCGCAAATCGAGGAAGAAATCTTTTATCCTGCGGCGCGCGCGGCGATCGACGACGGCGATATGTTCGACGAGGCCGAGGTCGAACATGGCACGGCCAAGCAACTGATCGCCGAGATTCAGGCGATGAAGGTCGGCGACCGGCTCTTCGACGCCAAAGTGATCGTGCTTGGCGAATATATCGACCATCATGTCGAGGAAGAAGAGAATGAAATGTTCCCCGAAGCGCGCGACAGCGATCTCGATCTGAAAGCGCTCGGCGTCCAGCTTGCCGCGCGTAAGGCGGA
>JAURVS010000012.1 GCA_030655355.1 Sphingopyxis sp. | reverse complement strand
AATAATATTCGATACCGAAACCACGGGGTTCGACCCCAGGACTGGAGACAGGCTGGTCGAAATCGGGTGCATCGAACTGATCGACCGCCGCGAGACGGGGGTCAATTTCCACGCTTATTTCAATCCCGAACGCGATATGCCCGCCGCGGCCGAAGCGGTTCACGGGCTGTCGATCCAGTTTTTGTCGGACAAGCCTTTGTTCGCGACGCGTGTCGATGAACTTATGGAGTTTCTGGGCGACGCGCCGCTGATCGCGCATAATGCGGTTTTCGACTTTGGCTTCGTCAATGCCGAACTGGCACGCGCCGGGCGCCCCGCGCTCGACATGACGCGGATGTGCTGCACGGTCCAGATGGCGCGCAAGCTTCATCCCGGTGCGAAGCACAGCCTCGACGCGCTGTGCACCCGCTATGGGATCGACCGCAGCCACCGCGTTAAGCATGGCGCGCTGCTCGACGCCGAATTGCTCGCCCATCTTTACATTGAAATGACTGGCGGCCGTCAGATCGGCCTTGGTTTAGCCGCAACGGCCGTCGGCGCTGCGCCTCATACGAACGCACCTGCCGCCGCCACGCCGCGAGGTATCGAACGACCCTTTCGCGAACCTCGCCCCCATATGGCATCGGCCGCAGAACTCGCGCGCCATGCCGAATTTGTCACAGGGCTCAACCAGCCGCTGTGGCTCGACACGGTGTGATGACTCTCCCCTGATGTCATCGCATCGATAAGAAGGAGAAGAAAAATGGAAATTCGCGTCTCTGGCCACCAGATCGAAACCGGCGAAGCGCTTCAGTCGCATGTGTCGGATCGGATGAACGCGATTGCCGATAAATATTTCTCCCGAGCGATCGGCGCGCACGCAACATTCGGCAAAGGGCCGCACGACAGCTTTCAATGCGACATCGTTGCGCATGTGATGCAGGGGCTTGTGCTCAAGGGGCATGGCCAGGCGCAGGACGCGCATGTGGCGTTCGAGGGTGCGGCCGAACGGATCGAAAAGCAGCTTCGGCGCTATATGCGGCGGTTGAAGGACCATAATAACGGCGTGGCGCAGCCGTCGCCGACGGTCGACGAGATCGACGACAATGCTGGCTACACCGTGTTCGACGCCGGCAATGAAGAAGATGCAGGCGACGCGCCGGCGATCATTGCAGAGACGCGTGTCGATATACCGAGCAGCAGCGTGTCCGACGCGGTGATGATGCTCGACCTGCGCAACACCAATGCTTTGCTCTTCGTGAACAGCAAGACGGGCACGCACAACATGGTCTATCGCCGCGACGATGGAACGATCGGATGGGTTGAACCACGATAGGGCTGGATTTTCTCCGCCATCCAGCTTAAGGGCCGCGCCCAACGATGCCCGAAGCTGGGATGGCGGGGGGCCTGCCATTATAGATCCGCGATCGCCTGCCGGCCGATGTCCTTGGCGGCGGCCGGTATTTTACAAGATTTGACCCGAACGATGAATCTCTCTTCTCTTCTTTATCCGGCGACCGTGCGTGCGCATGTTCAGCTCGATTCGAAAAAGGCGCTGTTCCCTTATGTGGGTGATCTCGCCAGCCGTTCGCTCGGACTCGATGCGGGCGAAGTCAGCGAAGCCTTGCTCGAGCGCGAACGCCTCGGCTCGACCGGCTTTGGCCGCGGAATCGCACTGCCTCATGCAAAGATGGCCGATTTGACCGGCGTGCGCGGGCTGTTTCTTCAGCTTGCGCGCCCGATCGATTTCAACGCCGTTGACGGTTTGCCCGTCGATCTGCTGTTCGTGCTGCTGTCGCCGCTCGATGCGGGGGCCGACCATTTGAAGGCGCTCGCAGGCGTGTCACGCATGCTGCGCAACGAAGCGATCGCCGAGCGGCTGCGCGGCGCGAAGAGCGATGAAGCGCTTTATGCGCTGCTCGCCGACACCGAAACGCGTGACGCGGCGTAACGCCGCGCTGCGGATTCTATCGTGACGCGGCTCACCAGCCGCTTTCTCGTCGACCTGCTGCTCCGCCGCACCGAATCGGCGGGCGGCTTTGCGACCATCCTCGCCAAGGGCGATGAGCATTCGGGCATGATTCTCATCCAATGCGCCGACCGCGGTCGGCCCGGACCGTTGCTCGAACGGCGGTTTTCGCCGCAGGGTCATTATGTCTGGGAAGCCGTTGGCCCCACGGGCTCAGATGACGACGAAGCGCGCGCAAATTATCAGGATCGGCGGCGTGCGGCCGATCCTGATATATGGTTGATCGAACTGGATATCGCAGATGCGCCACAACTCGTCGCGGAGTGGGCCGCGTTAACTTGACTCTGTTGCGCTGCACAATAAGTGGCGCCCATTCGATAACGCGTAGGTCGTTCCGCGGGTTGCATCGCTCTGAGTGATGCCCCGGCAAACCGGTATGGACACGCAGTCGGACGATGACCGCAGGCGACATTCGGACCATAGTCCCCCGCCTGTTTTGCGAATTTCGGTTCATCGGCCGCACTTTTGACGGACAATATGAGTCGCATTCTGAACGTAGCCAGCGTGGCTGCCGTCGGCATGACTGCCGCCACCATGCTGCTTTTGGCGGAACCGGGTTTTGCAAATGATCTTGCAGCCGACGCCAATCTTCCCGCAATCCTCCTGCCGAGCGCCGATGCGCCGGTGGTCGATGACAAGGCGGATCTGTCGGTCGCGGATCAGGCTCCGGCCGAAAATAATCAAAAAGGCGAAAATAGCGTCGCCGAGTCCAAGCCGGACGCGGTGACCGCCGAGTCGCTTTCCGAGCTCGTTGCCGAGACGCCGCGTCCGGTCGACCTTGATCCCGAACTGCGCTGCCTTGCCGGTGCGGTCTATTTCGAATCGCGCGGCGAATCGCTCGTTGGTCAGCTCGCCGTCGCGCATGTGGTCCTCAATCGCGCCCAGTCGGGCCGTTTCCCGAAGAGCCTGTGCGGCGTTGTTCACCAAAAGAGCCAGTTCAGCTTCGTGCGCGGCGGCAAGATGCCCGCCGTTCGCGAAGGCACGCAATGGTCGAACGCCGTCGCGATCGCGCAAATTGCCCGCGACGGCAGTTGGAAGAATCATGCGCCGGGCGCGATGTTTTTCCACGCCCGCTATGTCTCGCCGGGCTGGCGCAAGACGCGCATCGCGCAGATCGACAATCACATCTTCTACCGCTGAGCACTGATCACGCGGGATGCGCGCGCATCCCGTTCATTGCCAAGCCATATTTCGTGGCGCATGATGCCCGGATGACGCGTCAAATTTCTGTCGCCCTGCTTTGTGCAGCGGCGCTCGCACTCGGCGGCTGTGCCACCGCGGTTCCTCCGGTCGAAGTCACGCGCTTTCATACCAGCGCGCCTGCTGGCTGGGCGCCCGGGACGCGCTACGCCATCGCCACGGCGCCGCTCGATGGTGCGCCGGGTTCCGCCATGCCTTCGCTCGAATGGAACAGCTACCGCGCCGCGGTCGATCAACAGCTGCAGCGCCTCGGGCTCGTCGCCGCGGGCAGCAACGAGCGCGCGCCGCTTCTCGTGCGTGTCTCCTTCGATCGCAATGAACAACTTCCCGAAGGGCGCCGCTCGCCCGTCTCGGTCGGCGTTGGCGGCTCGACAGGAAGCTATGGTTCGGGTGTCGGCCTTGGCGTCGGGATCAATCTTGGCGGCGGTCCCAAGCGCATGGCCGACCTGCAGCTGTCGGTGCGAATTGACGATGCGGCGAGCGGCCAGGCCTTGTGGGAAGGCCGCGCGCTGACTGCGGTGCCGGTGAAGGCACCCGCCAATCAGCCGAGCCTTGCGGCAGCGAAATTGGCGGAAGCCTTATTCAAGGACTTCCCCGGCGAATCGGGACGCACTATCAGCGTCCCATGAGCATCACCATCAACGCCGCGTTCGACAGCGGCAATATCGTCGTGGAAGCCATCGACGGCACGTCCGCCCGTTTGTCGATCCGCAAGGATCGCGAATCCGACTTTTTCCAGTGGTTTCACTTCCGCGTTTCGTGCGCGGTCGGCGATCCGCTCGAACTCGCGATCACGGGCCTGGCCGACTCGGCCTATCCCGACGGTTGGCCCGGTTATGCCGCATGCGCGAGTTATGACCGCGAAAACTGGTTTCGCCTCGACACCAGCTACGATGCCGGGACACTCACGATCCGTCACACCGCAGAAAGCGCGATTCTTTACTTGGCCTATTTCGCGCCCTTCTCGATGGAGCGTCACCACGACATGGTTGCCGGGGTCGCCGAATGCGAAGGCGTGACCTATCGCAGCCTCGGCACCAGCATCGAAGGCCAGCCGATCGACTGCCTCGAAATCGGCACCGGCGATACGCAGGTCTGGCTCTATGCGCGCCAGCATCCGGGCGAAAGCATGGCCGAATGGTGGATGGAAGGTGCGCTTGAAAAGCTTACCGATCCCGCCGATCCGCACGCGCGGTCGCTGCTGCAGAAATGCCGTTTCCATATCGTCCCGAACATGAATCCCGATGGTTCGCGCCGCGGCCATTTGCGCACCAATTTCGCGGGCGTGAATCTCAACCGCGAGTGGGACACGCCCAGCCTCGAGCGCAGCCCTGAAGTGCTGGCGGTGCGCAATGCGATGGACAAAAGCGGCGTCGATTGGGCGATGGACGTCCATGGTGACGAGGCTATTCCTGCAGTCTTTCTTGCGGGTTTCGAAGGAATCCCCTCGCTGGAAGCTGAGCAGTCGGAGAAATATAAGGCGTTCGAAACTGCGCTTGCCGCGAACACCCCCGATTTTCAGGTCGACCTCGGCTATGCCGAAACCCCGGCGGGTCAGGCGAATCTTTCGATGTCGACGACGCAGCTCGCCGAGCGTTTCGGTGCCGTGTCGATGACGATCGAGATGCCGTTCAAGGATAATCGCGACCTGCCCGATCCGGTCGCAGGCTGGTCGCCCGAGCGGTCGAAACTGTTCGCGCACGCCTGTCTCCAGACGCTGGATCAGATGCTGTGAGCAAGGCCTGGCGGATCGTCGAAGACGATCTGTCGGGTGCCGACATTCGCGCGCTGCTCGAAGTGCATTTCGCGGGGATGCTCGCGAATTCGCCCGCCGAAAGCTGTCACTTTCTCGATTTCGACGGGCTCAACGCGTCCGATGTGACCTTCTGGTCGATCCACCGCGACAGCGAGCTTGCGGGCTGCGGAGCGTTGAAGATGCTGGACGCGGGGCATGGCGAGATCAAGTCGATGCGCACCGCCGAAGCCTTTCTCCGCCAGGGTGTCGCGGCGCCTATGCTCGACCATATATTGGGCGAAGCGCGCGCCCGCGGCCTCGGCCGCCTCAGTCTCGAAACCGGATCGAGCGGTGCCTTCGAACCCGCGCTCGCGCTTTATCGGCGCTATGGCTTCGAGGAATGCGCGCCCTTCGCCGATTATCAGCCCGATCCGTTCAGCGTCTTCATGACGCGCACGCTTTGATTATGAAAACGGGGTCCGGAAGGGACTCCGAACCCCGCTCAATTACCCCTTGGGGCATGACGACAAAGCGCGCGTTTTAAGCGGCTTTTTTGTCCTCGATCACCGGCTGGACGCCGCCGATCGCAATCTTGTGCGGCTTCATCGCCTCGGGCACTTCGCGCACCAGATCGATGGTCAGCAGCCCGTCAGCCAGATCGGCTTCGCTCACCCGCACAAAGTCTGCGAGCTGGAACCGGCGCTCGAACGCCCGCGTTGCAATCCCGCTATAGAGGAGCTGGCGCGCTTCACCGTCGGCTTGGGGCGCCTTGCGGCCGCTGACGGTCAGCATATTCTGCTGCGCGGTGATGTCGATCTCGTCGGATTTGAACCCCGCGACCGCGACGGTGATGCGGAAATGGTCGTCGGCGACCTTTTCGATATCGAAGGGCGGATAATTTTCTGCGCCCGAGCCGCCGGTTTCGAGGAAATCGAACAGCCGGTCGAACCCGACGGTTGAACGGCGATAGGGGGTCCAGTCAAAACTGTTACGCATGGATCTTTCTTCCTTTTCAAAGCGAAGTCAGGGACCGCAAAACAGGTTGCGATCGCCACCCGACCCCGTGTCGGCGGCCGGATGCGATCAATCTGGTAGCCCTTGAAACCATTTCAAGAGGGTGGTTGGCCTTTGCCGAAATCCCGCGCTAAAGGGCGGCGACTCTCCTCCATCCGAAGGATCCGAAATGCCTCAGCTCATCCTCATCCGTCACGGCCAGTCGCAGTGGAATCTCGAAAACCGCTTCACCGGCTGGTGGGATGTCGATGTCACCGAAAAGGGCGTCGCCGAAGCGATCGCCGCGGGCGAGTTGATGAAGGCAAAGGGCATCACGCCCGACACATGCTTCACTTCGGTCCAGTCGCGCGCGATCAAGACGCTCAATCTCGCGCTTGAGGCGATGGGGCGTTTGTGGTTGCCCGTAACCAAGGACTGGCGTCTGAACGAGCGCCATTATGGTGGCCTGACCGGCCTCGACAAGGCCGAGACCGCAGCAAAGCATGGCGACGATCAGGTGAAGATCTGGCGCCGCAGCTTCGACATTCCGCCGCCGCCGCTCGAAGCCGGCTCGCCGTGGGATCTCGCAAGCGACCCGCGCTACGCCGGGATCGCCATTCCTTCGTCCGAGAGCCTCAAGGACACGATCGAACGCGTCCTGCCCTATTATGAAAGCGCGATCGTGCCGCAGCTCGCCGCGGGGAAGACGGTGTTGATTTCGGCGCACGGCAACAGCTTGCGCGCCCTGGTCAAGCATCTCTCGGGCATTTCGGACGCTGACATCACCGGCCTCGAAATTCCGACTGGCCAGCCGATCGTCTATGAACTGAACGACGATCTGACCGCACGCGAGCGTTATTATCTCAGCGAGAAATAAGAGACCTCGTCATTGCGAGAAGCGTAGCGACTAAGCAATCTTCAGCGATCGGAATGGCGTTTAGACCGCTGGAGATTGCTTCGCTTCGCTCGCAATGACGGTGTTGGGCGTGGCCTAGATCGTCCCCGTCACAGTCAGCTGGAAATATTGCCCGAACTTGCGCAGGCGCTGCTCGCTGAACGCGACCGGGCTGTCGCGCCGGTCGACGAATACGGTGCGGTTGAACCCGTCCTTCATCCCCGCAAGATTGCGATACGACAGCTTCACCGTAAAGCCTGCAACATCCTTATGCTCAACGAAGGCGGTGACGAACGGCCCGTCGGTATATTCCTTCTCGATCGCGCCGAGCCGGAGATTCGGGCTGACCCGCTCGTCAAAATAGCCCGCGCCCCACGCGAGGTCCGAGCCGGGAATATCGTGGCGCAGACTGAGGTCGACGACATATTCCTGACCCCCGCTCTGGTCGCGCCACAGGCCGTTCAGCGGGTCGCGCACGCGGTTCCGGCGCACGGTAATATCGCTGTTTATCCGCGCGCCCTTCCACCCCAGCCGGTCGAGCAGCAATGTCGCCTTCGAGCTGATGCGATAGAGATGCGCAGGCGGCAAATTGCCGCGCCCTTCGGTCGTCGGTGACAGCGGGATCTGATCGACGAGATCCTGCGCGTAGGCATAAGCGAAGGCGACCGACGCGTTGCCCCATGCCCCCATGTCCTGCACGAACTCCAGCTCGGTGCGATTGAGGACCGGCGGCACAAGCTGTCCGTTGCCGTCATTGCCCTGCCCGTTCGCGACATCGACCGAACTGGCGAAATCGAAGAAATCGAGCTGATCGACACGCCGTTGCAGGTACCAGTTGATCGTCGTTTTCGCGCCGACTTTCCATGCGAGCGCGAGCTTCCCTTTCGGCCGAATGAAACGCCGGGTCAGTCCGCCGGGCCCCGATGACGTCAGCTCGCTATATTCTGCGCCAAGGTTGAGCTGCGCCGTCAGGTTGGGCGCGAGCGAACGACCCCAGGTCAGCGAGGCCTCGCCGCGCTTCTCCTCGACCTTCGTCTGCTCGCCGCCGAAGATGACAGGAAGGAAGATGCCGTCGGGCTGCAAGGTCGCAAATTCGGAATCGACGTCGAGACTATTATAGGCACCCTCGAGTGCGACCTGCCAGTCGGTGCCGCCGCCGGTGCGCCAGCTATATTCGCCGCGCAGGATCGATTCGCCTTCGTCGGCAGTCTGCTTGAATCGCTCTCCGCTGCGCCCGCCGATTTCGCGATCGACGATGAAGCTGTCGACAAAGGGACTATGCTCGAATCGGTACAGCCCGATCAGCTTGAGCCGACCTTTGCCCAGACCCAGCTCATAATCGCCGCCAATGTCGAAATTATGCTCGTTCTCAGTGAATTTGAAGGTCTCGCGCACTGTGCCATTCACCGGCCGCACCGAGACTCCCCGGACCGTTTCGTCGAGCCGCTGCAGCTGGCCGCCGAGATTGAAATTCCATTTGTTGCCGGTGGTCGTGGTGCGCGCGAGCGCGAGTGCGAGCCGCGGCCGGTCGCCGTCATAGGCGCCAAATTCGTCGCGCGTGAACAGCAGTATGCCATTGCCGTCATAGACGCGTTCGGGACCCCAATGGCCGCTGCGATTGGCTTCATTCTTCAGGCTCAGCGTGGCATTGATTCCGCCGATCTTGCCCGTGGTTGAAATCTCGCCGTTGAGCCAATTGTCTTCGATGCGCGGGCGCCATTCGGGTTGCCAGCGGACCGTCGTTTTGAAACCGCCGCTCCCGGCCCCCGCGATCAGCACGACATTCGCCACTTGGCCCGTCAGCCCGGGGACATTCAGACCCGCGCCGTCGACAATATCGATATAGGCCACCTCGGCTGCCGTAATCCGCGACAGGGCGGTTCGCGCGTCGGTCGATTTATTCGCGACCCGCTCTCCGCCGATCAGCACATTCTCCGTCGCCTGACCGAGCCCACGGCCGCCGCCATTCGTGCCCGTGACGATGAGGAAGCCCGGAACTTTCTCGACCATGTCGAGCGCCGTACGCGGCGCGAAGCGCTCGAAGTCGGCCGGTGTGTAACGCTGCGCGCCGTTGACTGGAGTCGGGACCGTCGCCGCCGCGTCGCCTGTCGCCTCCTGTGCGGAGGCCAGCTCCGCCGACAGAAAAGCCGCAATGGCGAGCGCGGACGTCTGAAAAACGGCTGACATGATTCCCCCCGGACAAGCTGCTTTCGAAATGCGGCAGCGTCATATCGCGAATAGTTCGCAACAATATTTTGGGTTTCACTAGTCTACCAACGGCCAGCAAGCCTCGACGAGCGTCGGAAAGATACCCCGTTTCTGCCGATCGCGCGCGGCTCAGTCGCGCAGCAGCTCGTTGATTCCGGTCTTCGCGCGCGTCTGTGCATCGACGCGTTTGACGATCACCGCGCAATAGAGCGACGGTCCCGGCGTGCCGTTGGGCAGCGGCTTGCCTGGCAGCGCGCCCGGAACGACGACCGAATAAGCGGGGACTTCGCCGATGAAAATCTCGCCCGTCGCGCGGTCGACGATCTTCGTCGATGCGCCGAGATAGACGCCCATCGACAGGACGGCGCCTTCGCGCACGATCACGCCCTCAGCGACTTCGGCGCGCGCACCGATGAATGCGCCATCCTCGATCACCACGGGTCCGGCCTGCAGCGGTTCGAGCACGCCGCCGATCCCCGCTCCGCCCGAAATATGGACGTTCGCGCCGATCTGCGCGCAGCTGCCGACAGTCGCCCACGCGTCGATCATCGACCCTTCACCGACGCGTGCGCCGATATTGACAAAGCTCGGCAACAGCACCGCGCCCTTGGCGATGAATGCGCCGCGGCGGACAATCGAACCCGGTACCGCGCGGAAGCCCGCGTCGCGGAAGCGATTCTCGCCCCATCCCGCGAATTTCGAGGGAACCTTGTCCCACCAGCGTGCGCCGCCGGGACCGCCTTCGATCAATTCCATATCGTTGAGGCGGAAGGACAGCAGCACGGCTTTCTTGAGCCACTGGTTGACCTGCCATGCGCCGCCCGCGTCACGTTCGGCGACGCGATAGCTGCCATCGTCGAGCCCCGCGAGCGCGGCTTCGACCGCTTCGCGCACGGCGCCCTGCGTCGTCAGGTCCAGCGTGTCGCGCGCGTCCCATGCGGCTTCGATCGTGGCTTGCAGGTCGGTGCTCATGAAATTCCCCATGGTAAAGGCAGGTTGTCGAGCCAGTCGGCGATGTCGTTGACGTGAAAATCGACCTGGTCCGGCAGGTGGTCGCGATGGCCGCTTTCACTTCCATTGTCCAGCCAGACGGTCGTCATGCCCAGCGCTTTTGCGGGTGTCAGATTGCGTGCCATATCCTCGACGAACAGGCTGCGCTTGGGGTCTATTCCCAGATGCGCGACCATCGTCGCATAGGCTTCGGGATCGGGCTTGGGCGTGTAGCGCGTGATGCGAATGTCGCAGATGCCATCGAACAGATCGGCGATCCCGCGCGCGTCGAGCACGCGCGCGGCATAATCGGCATCGGCGTTGGTGAAGATCAGCCTGCGCCCTGGCAGGCGTTCGAGCCCGGCGCGAAGTCGCGCATCGGGGGCGATCCGGTCGAGAGCGATGTCATGGACGTCGACGAGGAAGACTTCCGGGTCGACGCTATGATGCCGCATCAGCCCCGCCATCGTCGTGCCATGGTCGTGGAAATATTGTTTCTGAACGCGGCGCGCTTCGACCGCATCGACGTTGAGCAGGCGCATGATGAAGGCGCCCATGCGCTCGTCGATCAGATCGAACAGCTTCGCCGACGGCGCATAAAGCGTGTTGTCGAGATCAAAGATCCAGCTGTCGATATGGTCGATCGGAACGGTCATGGCGGGCCGCATAAAGGCTGGAATGCGGCGGGGCAAGGTCGGCGACCTGCGAGGTTGCTGCGGGAACCCGTAGTTAACCGCATGATGCTACCGCTGCCCGCTCCGCCACGCTAAAAGGCGGATATCTAGGCAAAGGGGAACGGCGATGGCCGACGCGGAACGACGCAGTAGCATCCGGCGAGTGGCGGGACGGCCTTTGCCCTTGCTGCTCGGCGTCGCCGTGCTCTCGCTCGCGGGATGTGGCGGCGGTGGCGGCGCGCGTCCGTCGCCGACGCCGGCACCGCCCCCCGCTCCCGCACCGACGCCAACCCCGACTCCTACGCCCACGCCCACACCAACTCCCCCGCCGACGGGCAATTTCAACACCGCCGAAACGCGCATGTCCGACGGGGTCAATTTCCACGGCGCGATCACCGCCTATCAGGCGGGCGCAACGGGGCAGAATATCCTGGCCGGGGTGATCGACGACGGTATCGACGAGGACAGCCCCGAATTCGCCGGCCGCATATCCTCGCAATCGGGCGATTTCGCTGGATCGCGCGGGATCAATGGGGAGGGGACGCACGGCACGAACGTCGCGCAGGTGCTGCTGGGCGGCAAGAACAACGTCGGCACCTTCGGCATCGCGTTCAATGCGAACCTCCTCGTGCTGCGCGCCGACCGGCCGGGAAGCTGCGCGACCGAAGATCCGACCAACGATGAAAGCGGCTGCCGCTTTCCTGAAACCGCAATCGCGGCCGGGCTCGACCGCGCGGTCAGCGCGGGCGCGCGCGTCGTCAATATCTCGCTCGGCGGCGAAGATCCGCCGGGCGCGACGCTGCGCGCGGCGGTCTCGCGCGCGACCGCCGCAGGCATCATCGTTATCGTCTCGGCAGGGAATGAGGGCGACACGACCGCGAACGGCAATGATCCGAACAACCCCGATCGCTTTGCGCAGGGGCTGCGCGATGCAGGCGGCGGGCTCGTCGTCATCGCCGGGTCGGTCGACGAGAATCGCGCGATATCGGACTTCAGCAATCGTGCGGGCAGCTATGCCGGCTCGTATCTGACCGCGCTCGGCGAAGGGGTTTGCTGCGCCTATAAGGATGGCGCGCTCGAGACCGAGGGCAATTTCGTCTTCGTCCTGAACGGCACGAGTTTCGCGGCGCCGCAGGTCGCGGGCGCGGTCGCGCTCATCGCGCAGGCTTTTCCGAATCTGTCGAGCCAGCAGATCGTGCAACTCCTCTATCAGTCGGCGCGCGATGCCGGAGCGGCAGGCGACGACGCGATCTACGGGCAGGGCATTCTTGACATCGCGCGCGCGTTCCAGCCCGCGGGGGCGGCGACGCTGACGGGGACATCGACGGCCGTGGCGCTCGACGCGCCGCTTGGCGTCCTCGGTGGTCCGATGGGGGATGCGGGCGCGAGCGGTACGATGGGCCTCGTCACCGACAGTTTCGGACGCGCGTTCAACGTCGATTTTGGCGGCTCGCTCGGTCAGCGGCGCCCCGACTTCAAACTGTCGGGCGCGATCGGCGGACTCATTCGCCAGCAAAGCGCCGCAAGCAGCTCGCTCGCGCTCTCGCTGGTGACCGCGCCCGGTATGGGCGGAAGCAACGCGCTCGCGGGCCTCTCCTTCCACGACGCGCAGCGCGCCCGCACGCTCGCGGCGTCGGTAATGACGCGGATCGACGCACGCACCCGGATCGGCTTCGCCGCGGGCCGTGGTACGGGCGGCCTACTCGCAGGCGAGCGCGGCGAAAGCAGCCATGCGATGCTGATCGGCGACGCCGCGCCCGAAGGCCTAGGTTTTGCCGCAAGCCCCGGAGTCGGCTCGTTGATCCGCCGTAAAATCAATAATAATCAATATGTTAATATCATATTGGAGAATGGCTGGGTATCGGGATCGCGCTGGCAGGATGATCCGCTCCTCCGTTACCGATCGGGCCGTGACAGCCGCTATCAGCGCCTTGGCGCCGCTTGGGACGCGCGCTTCGGCCCGGCCCGCGCGGCGCTCGGCGCCAATTGGCTCCGCGAATCGGACAGCCTTCTCGGCGCGCGCCTTGGTCCCGTCTTTGGCGGTGGCGGCGCGACCAGCCTTGTCGGCGATGCCAGCGTGACGTTCAACATGCGCGACGATTGGCAAATCGCTGCCGCTTGGCGCCAGATGTGGACGCGCCCTGACAGCCGCGGCCTCATCGCCGGCGGGGCCCTCTGGTCGACCGCCTTCTCTTTCGACATCGCCAAGGCAGGCCTTCTGCGTCCGGACGGCCGTGCCGCGCTGCGCATTGCACAGCCCTTGCGCGTCGCGCGCGGCGGAATCGATCTGCTGCTTCCGGTTGCTTATGATTATGCCAGCGGCCACACCGACTTCGGCCGCCGCACCTATAATCTCGCGCCGACGGGCCGCGAACTCGTCGTCGAGACAAGCTATGCGCTGTCGCTGCTCGGCGGCGATCTGGTGGCGAATCTATGGTGGCGGCAGGATCCCGGCCATATCGCGGCGATGCCCGACGATCAGGGTGCTGCGCTGCGCTTCACGCTCGGTTTCTGATCAAAGCGCGCCGCGAAGCGCAACCCACCGATCCAGCTTCGCCGAAAAGCCGATCGTATGCGCCGCGCTGCTCGAGGGTAGGTCGACGACCGCGATTCCGACAAGCTGCGGCAGTTGTTTGCGTCCGATCGCTGTAGCCTTGCCGCCGTTGAATGCGATCATGCGGAGATCGGGCAGTTCGGCGATCAGCGCTGCAAGGTCGTGCGCTTCGGCTTCGCGGATCAGCGAGTCGCTGCTCGTGTGGCGTTCGGCGCTGCGGATCACGTCCCACAGTCCGATCCGTGCCGCGCGCAGCACCGCCAGCCGGTCGTCATAGGGCATATCCGCCAGCGGCTGATCGACAATCGCACCGAGCAGGCGCCAGAACTGGTTCGTCGGATGCGCATAATATTGCCGCGCCGCGAGGGACCGTGCGCCGGGCAGACTGCCGAGGATCAGCAGCCGCGTGTCGGGCGCGACGTGGGGCGCAAAGCTGGCGTGGCGAACGACGGGCATCACCGACCGATAGCCCGCCCGACCCGGCGCAACAATATTGCCTGCCCCTTGACCGCCCGGGGAATCACCGCTAGTGGCGCGCTCGACCGAAAAGGGCAGTTTGCTGCCTCTTTCAGTTACAACAGCGCTTGAACATTGCTGGCGCGGATGGAGCCTCCGGAAGATCGCGTTGATCTGCCGGGGTCTTTTGCTGTTATCAGGTCGGCCGTTTTTCGCCATTTTTGGCGGGTTATGGGTCGGAGCTTCATCCACCGCAGTACAGTAACCGTTCGCTTTGATGGGCGGACATTTAAAGGTGAAGCATTCATGCCCACGATCAACCAGCTGGTCCGCAAGGGCCGGACTCCCCAGAAGGTGAAGTCCAAGGTCCCGGCGATGGACGCAAACCCGCAGAAGC
>JAURVS010000006.1 GCA_030655355.1 Sphingopyxis sp. | reverse complement strand
TGCGCCGCAACCCAGGCATCGGCGCTGGCTTTGCCGTCGGACTTCCAGCGACGCGCATGCTCTGCCTCCATCGCGCGGCGCTCGGGCCCGGGCCCCGAATTGGCGAAGCATCGGCTGGAAACGGAATTGGAGTTTGAATTGCCGCTCGCGATATCGCCAGCCAGCTTGTTCGCCATCACCGAGGTTGCGGTCTGGCCCGATGGAATGGGGTCGACCGGGGCATATTGAGCGAACGCAGGTCCCGCGGCCCCCATCGCCAAGAAACTTATGCCGGTTATGAAGACACGCATTGCCGTTCTCACTCCTTAAAGCTCCGAATGCATATAATTGCCTGAAAGATGAACCGTTCCCGAACTCGCGGGCGCGGGCCGCGATTGGTGCGACACAGCGAGTCAGCCGAAACTGACATCTACACGGACCGACTTTTCAATTGCGGCGAGCAAAATGAACCACGGCGCCGCGAAAACTCTCGACTAATTTACGTCGGGACGGCTAACCGCCTTGGACATTGGCTCCGCGGCTCTGGCCGTTCGTGCCGGGTTTTACGGGAGATCGGCGCCGGATGGACAATCTTCGCTCAATGCTGGGGGCGGCTGACACTTATCGTGCGGCGGCTGAAACGGCGCTTGCCGAACGCTTGGCGCGGGCGCCGGTCGATCGCGAGCAGCGGGCGGCGCACGGCTTTGCCTGGGTTGCAACGACGGTCGCGGCGCTGGAAGCAGTGCTTGGCTGGTGCGAGACCGGGCAAGGTGCCAACCCGCTCGATATGAAAATCACGACGCTTGCTTTCGCAGAGGGGGTCGGCCAACTCGTCGGCGGGCTGCCGATGGGGCAGAATGAGATTTTCCGGCCGGCCGATCTCGCGCTGGGTGCAGCGGCGCGGGCGCTGGCCGACGCGTGTCCCGTCCTGCTCGATACCGACCATGCTGCGATGCGCGCCGAAGTGGCGGCGGCGCTGGCCGACGGCCAATGGCCCAGTGAGACGCTGCACGACGTCGATCTTGATTCGATCCGCGACCAGTTTCGCCGGTTCACCGACGCCGAAATCCTGCCGAGCGCACATGGCTGGCATCTTGCGAACGAACTGATCCCAGATGCAACGGTACAGGCGATGGCCGAACTTGGTACCTTCGGTGTCTGTATACCAGAGGAATTTGGTGGGCTGGGTCTGTCAAAACTCGTCATGTGCATCGTCACGGAGGAACTGTCGCGCGGCTGGATTGGCGCGGGGTCGCTCGGCACGCGATCGGAGATTGCAGGGGAATTGATCGCGATGGGCGGCACCGATACGCAAAAGGCGCATTGGCTGCCGAAGATAGCAAGCGGCGAGATTTTACCGACCGCGGTGTTCACCGAACCCGATGTCGGATCGGATCTCGGCTCGCTCCAGACGCGCGCGCGGCAGAACGGCGACGGCGAATGGGTGATCGATGGCGCCAAGACGTGGATCACCCATGCCGCGCGTTCCGATCTGATGACCCTGCTCGCGCGCACGCTTCCTGATGCGAAAGGCTATGCGGGTCTTTCTATGCTGCTTGTTCCGAAGCCACGCGGCACCGAAAGCGAGCCCTTTCCCGCCACCGGGATGAGCGGGAGCGAGATCGAGGTGCTCGGCTATCGCGGCATGCGCGAATATACGTTGCAGTTCGATGCGATGAAGGCGCCCGCCAACGCCTTGCTCGGCGGCACGGAAGGGCAGGGCTTCAAACAGCTGATGCGGACGTTCGAGGGCGCGCGGATCCAGACTGCTGCGCGTGCGGTAGGGGTATCGAGGCGCGCGCTTGAGCTAGGGCTCGACTATGCGCTGAACCGCAAGCAGTTCGGCAAACCGATCATCCATTTTCCGCGCGTCGCCGACAAGCTGGCGATGAGCCTCGTCGATTTCGTTACCGCGCGCGAGCTGAGCTATGCCGCCGCGCGCGCCAAGGACAGCGGCAAGCGCTGCGACATCGAGGCGGGGATGGCGAAGCTGCTAGCCGCACGCACGGCTTGGTCAAATGCCGATGCCAGTCTGCAGATTCACGGCGGCAACGGCTACGCGCTCGAATATGAAATCAGCCGGGTGCTGTGCGATGCGCGGATCCTCAATATTTTCGAAGGCGCGGCCGAAATTCAGGCGCAAGTGATTGCGCGCGGCTTGGTCGAGCGTCGCAACTAGCGGCCAAGTGCGCACGGAAAACCGCATCTAGACCAATTTGCGGCGCATCGCCTGGCTCCTCAGGGCTCGCGTTCGTGCCTCGCCCGACGGCTTTGAGTGTGGCGAAACGATGGGATCGCCGTCGCATCGGTTGCTGCCGACAGCTATGTTAAAAATAGATTATGCGGCGTTGCGTGCGCGAAGAGGGCCATAGCTATGGGATGATTGGGGATTGCGAGGTGCCGAATCGGGCAATGATAATGGATCTGGAAGGAAATTAGCTATCTACCGACCTTGATTTCGACTCGTGATGGTCTATTCCAACGGCGTGCAAGGCGATCCCGACAATTATATCAGCCTGCTGTCGGCGGCGCAGATTGAGACGCTGCGGCACGTTTACGAGCATAA
>JAURVS010000003.1 GCA_030655355.1 Sphingopyxis sp. | reverse complement strand
GGGCGGATCATAAAACGCCCTTCCCTGATACTGATATTCGCCGCGCAGGTTCATGTCCCAACCATTGCCCAGCTCCGCTGAAAAACCGGCATAAGCGGTCGCCGCCCATTTCGGGATGAGCGGAATAGGATCGCCCTTGTTGATCCCGGTGCCCAGCGCGGCTTCGGTGATTTCGGTATCGGTATAGGTGGCGGTCCCGCCGACCTCGAGGCCGGGGACGAGTTCGAAACGACCTTCGAACTCGAAGCCCTTGACCTCGGCCTTGCCGACATTGGTGTTGAAACCGAAGCCGCAGCTCAGGCCGACCTGTTGCTGGATGTCGTTCCACTTGGTGAGATATGCCGAGCCGTTGACCGTTGCCCGGCCGGACCCGAACATGTTCTTCGTGCCAAGCTCATAGGTCCACAAGCTGTCTGACTCGAACGCGTCGGGCGCTTCAGTCAGCCCTACCTCGGCGAGCGCAGCACCGCAGGTGACCGGATTGATCGGGTAGCGGTTCGGACCACCGGGACGGAAGCCCTTGGCGGCCGACGCAAAGAGAAGATTGTCGGGCGACAGCTTGTACGACAGGCCGACCTTGGGATTGACGCCGCTCTCCTTGCTTTTGCGTCCGGTGATTTCCGCGCGTGGGCCGAACAGCGGCCCATCGTTGACGGCCGCCACTGTTTGCCGAATTTCGAACAAGCGAACGCCCGCGGTGAGCTCGAGGCCATCGAATAGGCCGAAACTCGCTTCGCCGAACAACGCATATTGCTTGGTGTTGGTGAAGGTGTCGCCGAAAAACAGCTGCTGCGTCCCGAAAATCAACTCGGTGCCCGGTTCGTCGAGCGACTGGACGAGCCGATCGTCCTGATCGGCATAATAGCCGCCGATCACCCATTTGAAGCGGGCGTCCGGATTGGACGACGCAAGCCGCACCTCCTGGCTGAATGTAGAGGTCCGGCTATCAGACAGATTGTAGCCGATCAGCGGATATACCAGCGGCTCGAGCGGTGCGAGCGACGGCACTTGCCCGAACAGGCTGGACACAAAATAGCTGTAGTCGCGCACGAAGGTGAAGTGGCGGTCGAACTGCGAGGTGAGCGACGTGACCTGCACACCTCCCAAATCCTTTTCCACGCTTAGGCTGTAAACCGTCGCCGTGTCGGTACTCGGCTGTTCGATGCGGAAGGAAGACGACAGTCCCGTACGGCCAAGGAAGAAGTGAGAGTTGTCGGCCTGCTCATAATCCTGGTGGAATATCTGCGGACGGATCGACCAAGTCTCGTCGGGTTGCCATTCGAGCGAAGCGCGGGCCGCCCAGGTGTCGGCGAAGTTGATATCCTTGTCGTTCCGGGTGGAAAGCGACGGCCGACGTAAGGGAGTATAGATCGGCTGCGGCGTCGCCGAGCGGTTGATCGTCTGGACATCGCCGGGCAAGGCATCGACATAGCCGCCGTCGCGGCGATAATAGACGCCGCCGCGCAATGCGAGCTTGCCGGTCACGATCGGGACGTTGACGACCGCTTCACCCGTATAGGACGGTGCGCCACGCGCGGTCGTTGCCGCCCCGATCGCCCCGTCGAAGCCGAACGCGTCGAGATCGGGTTTCGCGCTCACATATTTGATTGCGCCGCCCATCGCGCTGCCGCCATAAAGCGTGCCTTGGGGCCCCTTGAGGACCTCGATCCGCTCCATATCGAAAAAGACGGGGTCGAGCGCGCCTGAAAAGGTCGTCGAAATCGTCACCAGCGAGATATCGTCGAGATAGATACCGACGGTCGGCGACGAAGCCGCGGTGTAAAGGCCGCGGATCGCATAACGCGAGAGGCCTCGCTCGGCGCCCGAGTTCGACAGGCCGGGGATATTGCGGAGGACGTCCTGAAGGTCGGTCGCGCCGCGATCGCGTAGCGCATCGGCGGATAGCGCGGTCACCGAGATGGGAACGTCCTGAATCCGCTCGTTTGACTTACGCGCCGTGACGACGATTTCCTCGCCAGATGGCTGCGGGCTACCGTCGGAAGCGCGACTCTCCTGGCCGAAGGCGGGAAGCGAAGTAGCGAGCGCGGTCCCCGAAAGAACGATAAGGCCCAGTCGTGCGCGTGTCCTGATCATGGCAGCAGTTATCCCCCTTGGTGAAACCGGCGGTTTTCCGGTATTTGTCGAGGCAGACTGTGCGGCATCAGCGAAGCGTGAAGCAACGCGAGTAATTCTGGGCGTCTGGATTAGAAAGGCTGCGGCTAGCCAGCGAGTTGCAAGAGCCTATATCCTGTATCGGCCACGGGTTCGAGCCAGAGAGATACCCGCAGAAGAGGACGAAACTGCCGATGAACGACGCCCATTTTTATCCCATAGGCAACGCCGGGGAACCATGGGGCGCAGCCGAGGTTGCGGCATGGCGAAGCCGACAGAGACGTCATCGCAGCTATGCGAGCGATGTGGTCGCGCGGATCGATGCGCTTGCCGATCGATACGAGATACTGCCCTATGGCGAACTCGATTATGCTGGCGAAACCTATGCTCAGTTGGCCGTCCGCACCGCGCCCGTGGATCCAGACCTCCCGACCGCGCTCGTGACGGGCGGTGTTCATGGTTATGAGACGAGCGGCGTTCTGGGGGCACTTGAATTCCTGGAAACGAAGGGGCTTGAGTATATCGGAAGACTCAATCTGCTCGTCGTCCCTTGCGTCAGTCCGTGGGGCTATGAACGCATCAATCGCTGGAACTATGACGCGGTCGATCCGAACCGAAATTTCAAGACCGAGGGCCCTTCGCAGGAAGCAACCGCGCTGATCGAACTGGTGCGCGCTGCGACAGATGATTTCCTCGTTCACATCGACTTGCACGAAACCACGGACACCGATGCTACCGAATTTTCGCCCGCGCGCGCCGCACGCGACGGCAAATCCTTTGAACCTGAGACGATTCCCGACGGCTTCTATCTCGTGGACGACAGCGAGAATCCGCAGCTCGCTTTTCAGAAAGCGATTATCACTGCCGTGGAAGCGGTTACGCATATTGCCCCGCCTGACGCGAACGGCGAGATCATTGGGTCGCGTGTTGTCGCGCATGGTGTGATCGAATATCCGATGCGGGAATTGGGCCTCTGCCCGTCGATCACGGGCGCACGCTATACAACCACCACCGAAGTCTATCCGGATAGTCGCCGCACGACGCCGACCGAGTGCATTCGCGCCCAAGTGGCTGCGATTTGCGCGGGCCTCGATTATGCCATGGAGGAGGCCTGAAGCGCGGTTCCGTCCTCCAGGCTGAAGAGGGATTGGAGATGGACAGGCGATTGACTGGCAGTTGCCGCGCGCCGGTAGATGCGCACTAGACATCCGGTCCGGCGGGGCACGAGACTTATGCCAGCGCGGTTTGCAGCGATGCCAGCATGGACGCTTTGAAAGCCTTTGCCACTCGGGTGTCAGGAGCGAAATGTTGAAAGGCGTGATAGGCTCCCGGGACGACGGTCAGTTCGGTGGGGATGGCCGTGGCAAGCAGACGCTCGGCATAGGCGATATCCTCTTGAACAAAGAGGTCGATGCTTCCGACCCCGATCCACGCGGGGGGCAGATCTGACAATGTTTCCTGTCGGGCTGGAACGCCAGCCGTGAGGTCCGGATTACCGGCTTCGCGGCCAAGCAGCGAACGCCACCCGAACCGGTTGGCCTCGGCGGTCCACACCAAAGACCCGATAGGTGACGGGGCCATCCGCGTGCTGCCGGTCCGATCATCGAGCATCGGGTAGACCAGACATTGGAAAGCCACCGGCACTTCGCGCCGATCGCGCGCCGCGATGGCCAGCAGTGCCGCATGCCCGCCGCCAGCGCTTTCACCCATAACCGCAATGCGGCCGGGCGCGATGCCGAGGTCGTCGGCGTTGCGATAGACCCAGCGCAAGGCGGCGTAATTGTCTTCAACAGATGCCGTATAACGGGCCTCAGGAGCGAGACGATAGTCCACGGACACCACGGTGCAGTCGAGCGCCGCGGCGAGCTCCCGGCAGGCACCGATATCCTCTCCGGCGCGGCCCAGCACGAACCCGCCACCATGCATATAGACGATGCCGCCGCGCTTTCGCCCGGCCCGGGCGTTGATGATATAGATTGTAACGGGGGGATGGCTCGGCATACCGGCGATCGAACGCTTGACCACCGGTATGTGCGCCATCGGCGGATCCGGGTCGACAGAAGCCAATTTGCGAAGCGCTAAGATGTCCTTGACGGCAAGATGCGTCTTGCCCCCGAAACTATCGCGCATCGTCTCCACCGCCAAGCGAAGCTCAGGATGGACGAACGACAAATCTAACGCTTTGCTTTCATTGATCTGAGTGTTGGCCCGAACGGGCAGCATCGCTGCGAGCGCCGCCGCCATAGCGGCAATCGCGTCCCGGCGGCTTATCTCCACGATTTGCTCGGCACTTTGGGCTTGATGACGCAATATGGTCTGAGCGAAGCGGAGAGCGGCTTGCTGTCCATATTGCTGTCATCTTTCACGTTGTAAGGGAGCTCCTTCACGGGAATATCGCCAAGGTGAATATTGTGGCAGCGCCAAAGCCGCGCGCAACACAAGTAATTCTCAGGGTTTGAACGAGAGAATCTGTGCCTTCCCAAGAAAGGCGGGCCGCAGGAAAGCCGCGGCCCCGGAGTCATCCCTATGACGGTATTCTCGCGATCACTTTGATTTCAAAATCAAAGCCTGCGAGCCATGTGACTCCGACAGCGGTCCAGTTCGGAAAGGGAGAACTGCCGATTTCCTCGTCCCGAACGGCCATCACCGTCTCGAATTGCACTTCGGGGTCGGTGTGGAACGTCGTCACGTCAATCACATCGGCGAAAGTGCAACCAGCGGCATCAAGGACCGCGTGTAGATTCGAGAACGCCCTTCGAACCTGCGCTTCGAAAGAGGGTTCCGGGCTGCCGTCGTCGCGGCTCCCGACCTGGCCGGAAACGAAAAGAAGGTCGCCCGATTGAATGGCGGCCGAATAGCGATGCTGCTCGTAGAGCGCGTGCCGGCTCTGGTCGGACGGAAAGATGGATTGACGGGCGGGCATGATTGTCTCCTTGAAAGAGAGAGCCTGGGGGAAGGATCAAGCTCGGGGGGATGATGAATGATGACCTCGCTATGCGCGAGATTCGATCCGGGCGTGGCCAGGGGTCGACGATGGAAAGGTCGAAGCGCGAAGCCTCTGAATGTCCTTGCCCGGCGGTAGACCGAACAGGCGCGCATAGTCGCGGCTGAAATGGGACGGGCTGTCATATCCGACCGCGAAGCCCGCGCTGGCGGCATCGAGCCCGTTGCTCAACATGATCCTGCGCGCTTCCTGAAGCCGCAATTGGGTTCGGAATTCGATCGGTGTCATCGCTGTGATGGCTTTGAAGTGCTGGTGGAACGTCGACCGGCTCATACCCGCGACCTCGGCCGCAGTTTCGATCCGGCAAGCCTCGCGAAAGTGAGCGCGTATCCAGACGATCGCTTGCGCGATATGACTCAACCGACTCTCGCCCTGCGCCATGTCGCGCACGGCAGTGCCGCCCGGGGCGGTAATGAGCCGATAGAGAATTTCCCGGATCGTGATCGGCGCAAGCATGTCGATGTCGTCAGGCGTATCGAGCAGCCGCACGAGCCGCGCCGCGGCATCGAGCAGTCCGGCGTCGCTCTCGAAGAGCATCAGGCCCGCCACACGCATCGGCCGAGCGTCCGGCGGCGGCGGGTAGCGCACGGCAAGCTCGCTGAGTTCCGCAGCTTCAAGATCAAGTTGCAAGCTCAGATAGGGTGCGGCTTCGCTCGCCTCCACCACGGCGCCCATCACCGGCAGGCCGACCGAGGCGACAAGATGGTTGCCCGCTGCATAGTCGAACGCGGTCGTACCGAGCATCGCCCGCTTTCCACCTTGCGCCACGAAACACACGGTCGGCTCGTAGATCACTGGCATCGGCATCGTCGGCGCGGATGCCCGTATCAGCTGCACAGCCGGAATAGCACAGGGAAAGGTGCCGTCGCCGGGCG
>JAURVS010000002.1 GCA_030655355.1 Sphingopyxis sp. | reverse complement strand
TTCTTCTCGCAATGCATCGTCGCCTTTCCGCTGACCTTCGTCATCGTATGGCTGCAGATCGTCTACAGCCCGCCGCTGTGGATCCATCTCGTCTTTTCGATCCCGGTCATGGTGATCGGATGCGTGCTGCCGTTGCGACCGATCAAGGGCTGGCTGGTGGCGTCGCAATATGTGAACAAGGCGCAGGAATCGGGGACCGAACATTTGTGGGCCAAGCTGAATGCGCGCGAAAGAGACGAAGCGGACGAACGGCGTGGCAAGTGATGCCTGGACGCCCGATATAGCAGGCGCGGCGGGTCCGAAATATAAGGCCGTGACCGCGGCAATCGCTGCGGCGGTTGCGAGCGGCGATCTCAGACATGGCGATCGCCTGCCGCCGCAACGCGATCTCGCGATCCAGCTCGGGATCGACCTTACCACCGTTACCAAGGCCTATGATCTGGCGCGCCAGCGTGGGTTGATCGTCGCGCGCGGGCGCGCCGGCAGTTTTATCAGCGAAGAAGCACGAACCGGCGAGGCCGCGACTGCGGCGCAAAGCGACATCGCGATGAACAGCCCGCCGATCCCGATCGAAAGCCGCCTGACCGAATCGATGGCTGCGGCGCTTTTGACACGGGCGCAGAGCGACAGTTTTGCGCGGCTGCATTATCAGCGGCCGGGCGGCGCGGCCGCCGACCGGGAGACTGGCGCCGAACTGTTGACCCGCACCGGTCTGGTGTCGTCGGTCGAGCAGATCATCGTCACCGCCGGCGGACAAAATGGGCTGCACGCGGTCGCCTCGACGATCCTCAAGCCCGGCGACCGCGTCGCTTGTGGCCGCTTCGTCTATCCCGGCTTTTCTGCAACGGCCCGGCGCATTGGCGTTACGCTGGTCCCCCTGCCGGAGATCAGTGCCGACGCGCTGGACGCCGCGCATGCCGACGCGCCGCTCCGCGCGCTTTATGTCGTCCCGACCAATGACAATCCCACCGCCGCGACGATCGCTGTCGGGGAGCGGCGCGCTATCGCCGCATGGGCGCTGGAGGCGGGTGTCCAGATCATCGAAGATGACGCTTATGGCCTGTTGCCCGACGCCCCGATCCCCGCGATCGCCAGCTTCGCGCCTCGCATCAGCTGGTATATCGCCAGCACCGCGAAGATCATCTCGCCCGCGCTGCGCGTTGGCTTTGTCCGCGCGCCGGGCGTGGCCGAGGCGATGCAATTGGCATCGTGCCAGCATGAAAGCGCGGTGATGGCGCCGCCGCTCAATGTCGCGATGGTCTCACTATGGCTCGCCGACGGCAATTTCGACCGGCTGGTCGATGCGGTCCGCAAGGAAGCGGCGTGGCGGCAAAAGCTTGCGCGCACGGTGCTTGGCGAGGCGCGTTATGCCGCGCAGCCGCATGGCTATCATCTCTGGCTGCCGCTGCCGGGCGACAGCAACGCCGACATGCTCGCCGCGGCGCTCGCGCTTGACGGGCTGTCGGCGGTGACGTCGGACCGGTTCGCGGTTGGCGACCATGCTCCGAAGGCAATCCGCGTCTCGCTGGGCGGCACGATCGACCGCCGCGGCCTGTCGCGCGCGCTGCACCGGCTCGCCGCGCAGCTCTGGGTGCCCGGCGGCGCGGTCAGCAATATCGTCTAGCTCGACCAGCCGCCCGCGAGCGCGCGGAAGAGCGCGATCTGCCGGCGCGAAATCTGCCCATCCTGTTCGGCGAGCGTCGCTTCGGCTTCGGCGAACGTCCGTTCGGCATCGAGCCATTCGAACGAATCCGACGCGCCTTCGTCGCGCTTGGCGCGAACGATGCGTGCGGCGCGTTCGGACTGGTCGCGCGCGGCGCGCAGCGCCTGCCGCTGTTCAAGCGACCGGGCATAGGACGACAGCGCGGTCTCGGTCTCTTCGAGCGCGCGCAGCACTGTGCCATCGAATTCGGCGAGCGACGCCTGTGTGTCGGCCTCGGCCGCCGCGATGCGCGCCCGCGCGGGTTCCTGATTCGGGAACGCCCAGTTGAGCAGCGGGCCAAGCAGCCAGCGGACGGGTCCGCCGCCGAATATATCGCCAAAGCCCGACCCCGTCGAACCCGCCGAGCCGCCCAGCGTGATGCGCGGATAGAGGTCGGCGGTCGCCACACCGATGCGCGCCGTGTCGGCGGCAAGGCGCCGCTCGGCAGCGCGAATATCGGGACGGCGCTTCAATAGCGCCGCCCCATCACCGACCGGGATGGGATCGGTGATTTCGAGGCTGATGTTGCGGTCCGCCGCAATGGCGGGCAGCGCAGCAGGTGCACGACCGGTCAGAGTCGCAAGGCGGAAAAGCGCCGCCTGCCGTTCAGCTTCGAGGGAGGGAATGTCCGCCGACCGCTGGTCGCGCAGCGTCGTGATGCGCGCGAGGTCGAGCCCCGTCGCCATGCCGACTTCCTTGCGCCGTTCGGTGAGCTTCACCTGCTGGTCGAGCAGGCCGACGATCCGCCGAGCGACGTCGAGCCGCGCCGCGCCCGACGATGCATCGGCATAGGCCTGCGTCGTGTCGGCGGCGACGATCACGCGGACCGCATCGGCATTGGCTTCGGCGGCTGCGGCGTCGCCGCGTGCCGCTTCGATCGAGCGGCTGACGCGGCCGAACAGATCGACTTCGTAGGAGACGTTCACCCCGACATCGACGGCCCAGTCTTCGCGGTCGGCGCCCGCCAAGCGCTGGCCTTCGGGGCTGCGGCCGTAATTCGCACCCGCACCGATCTGACCCTGCGGCAGCCGGTCGGAGCGCGCGCCGCGAAGCGAGGCCCGCGCGCGCGCGATGTTTGCGACCGCAACGCGGACGTCGGTGTTGCTGGCGAGCGCATCGGCGACGAGCCCGTCGAGAACCGGATCATTGTAGAGGCGCCACCAGTCGGCGGCGACCGGCGCCAGAGTCACAGCGGGGCTGTTCGCCGAGACGAATGCTCCGGTCGCGATGGGCGCCGACGCCGATTTGGGCTCGGCATAGTTGGGACCGACGGCGCACGCAGCAAGCGTGAGCGCCGATGCGGCGGTGAGGATGTTGCGAAGGATCATGATCTTGTTCCTTATTCCGCCGGGACCGGCAACGCGGCCCCATGGTCGTCCGACCCGCGCCGCGCGCGCCGCTCGGCCGACCAAAGGCTGAGCGAACGTGCGACGACGTAGAAGGTCGGGGTGAAGATGAGGCCGAACGCCGTCACGCCGAGCATGCCGAAGAAGACGGCGGTGCCGAGCGCCTGGCGCAGTTCCGCCCCCGCTCCGCTCGCGATCAGCAACGGCACAGCGCCGAGGATGAAGGCGAAGCTGGTCATCAGGATCGGACGCAGACGGTCGCGTGCTGCGCGCACCGCCGCTTCGACCGGCGACAGCCCGTCCTGTTCCTCGGCTTGCTTGGCGAATTCGACGATCAGGATCGCATTTTTCGCCGCCAGCGCGATGAGCACGACAAGCCCGATCTGCGTCAGAACATTATTGTCCATCCCGCGCAGATTGACCCCGACCATCGCGGCCAGAAGGCACATCGGAACGATCAAGATGATCGCCAGCGGCAGCATCAGGCTTTCATATTGCGCCGCGAGCACGAGGAAGACGAAGACCACGGCCAGCGCAAAGACGATCCCCGCGGTGTTCGCCGCAGCCTTTTGCTGGAAGGCAATGTCGGTCCATTCAGTGCCGTAGCCCGCAGGCAGCGTTTCAGCCGCGATATTTTCCATCGTCGTCAGCGACGCGCCCGATGACGAACCGGGAGCGGTGTCGCCGTCGATCTCGACGGCGGGGAAAAGATTGTAGCGCGTCACGCGATACGGCCCGGTGCGGTCCTCGAAATTGGCGACCGAACCGATCGGCACCATCGCACCCGAATTCGACCGCGTCTGGAGATTGGCGATATCGGATACCGTCTGACGATAGGGCGCATCGGCCTGTGCGGTGACGCGATATGTGCGGCCGAGCAGGTTGAAGTCGTTGACGAACGCCGAGCCCAGATAGACTTGCAAGGCTTCGAACACGCGCTCGGGCGGGACGCCGAGCATGTTCGCCTTGGCCCGGTCGATATCGGCAAAGACGCGCGGGTTGGTCGGGTCGAAGAAGGTGAAGACGTTCGCCAGCCCCTGCGTCTGCCCGGCCTTGCCAATCAGATTGTTGGTTTCCTTCGCCAGCGCGGCATATCCATGCCCGCCGCGATCCTGCACGATCATCCGGTAACCCCCCGCCGAGCCGATCCCCTGGATCAACGGCGGCGGGATGACGACAATCTGCGCCTCGGTAATATCGGCGGTGTTGGCGCGCGCCTGATTGATGATGTCGTCAAATTTGACTCCCAGCTCGCCGCGCTCCTTAAATGATTTGAGCGGGAAATAGGCGGCGGCCGAATTGGGTGCGAGCGTCTGTGACGGGCCGTCGAAGCCGGCAAGCATCACCGAACCGAGAACGCCCTTGATCGGCAGCACGCGGCCCGCGACTTTCTTCAGCACCGCGTCGGTACGTTCGACCGAAGCGCCCGAGGGCAGCTTTGCGACGACAAGGAAATAGCCTTGGTCCTGCGCAGGAATAAAGCCCGTCGGCGTCGCCCAGAACACGCCCCCGGTCGCAGCGATCAGCGCGGCATAAGTGATCATCATTTTCTTTGGCGCGCGCACCAGCCGTGCCGTGAGCGCAGCATAGGCGTCGCTCATCCGCTCGAAATTGCGGTTGAAGACATCACCCGCCCTGCGAACGAGTTGCATGCCCTTGCCTTCGCCTTGCGGCTCGGCATGCGGGCGGAGCAGGATCGCCGCGAGCGCGGGCGACAGGGTGAGCGAAAGGATCAGCGAGATGATCGTCGCGGTCGAGATCGTGACCGCGAACTGCTGATAGAAAGCGCCCGACAGCCCCGTGAGGAACAGGGTCGGGACGAACACCGCGCAGAGCACGAGCACGATCGCGACGAGCGCACCCGACACTTCGTCCATCGACGTCCGCGCAGCTTCGAGCGAGGACATCCCGCGTTCGAGATTGCGCTCGACATTCTCGACGACGACGATCGCGTCATCGACGACGATCCCGATCGCCAGCACCATGCCGAACAAGGATAGATTGTTGAGGCTGTAACCGAGCGCCGCGAGCACCACGAAGGTTCCGATCAAGGACACCGGGATTGCCAGCACCGGAATGATCGCCGCGCGCCATTTCTGGAGAAAGACGAGAATCACGATCACGACGAGGATCACTGCTTCGAACAATGTATCCATCACCGCGTCGATCGACTGAGCGATGAATTCGGTGGGGTTGTAGATGACGCGATATTCGAGTCCCTTGGGGAAGCTTTTCGACGCCGCCGCCATTTCGGCTTCGACTGCCTGCGCGGCGGCAAGCGCGTTCGAACCCGGGCGCTGGAAGGTCGCAAGAATCACTGTCGGATCGCCCGACAAATAGGTGTTCGAATTATAGTCCGCCGCGCCGAGTTCGACGCGCGCGACGTCCGATACGCGGACCTGCCGCCCGTCGGCATCGCTGCGGATGACGATATTAGCGAAATCCTTGGGATCAGTCAGCCGGCCCTGCGTTTCGACGTTGAGCTGAAAGTCGCTGCCATTGGCATAGGGCGGCTGACCGAGCGAACCCGCGGCGACCTGCACATTTTCGCGGCGCAGCGCGGCGACGATCTCGCCGGCGGTCAGATCGAGCGCGGCGGCACGGCCGGGATCAATCCACACGCGCATCGCATAATCGCGGCTGCCGAACAGGCGCACGTCGCCGACGCCATCGATACGCGAAAGGCGATCGCGGAGCTGCGTCAACGCATAGTTGGAGATATAGGCGCGATCGAGCGACTTGTCGGGGGAGACAAGGTTCACGATCATCAGGAAGTCGGGCGAGGTCTTGCGCGTCACAACGCCGAGCCGCTGCACTGTTTCGGGCAGGCGCGGGGTCGCGATGGCGACGCGGTTCTGCACCAGCACCTGCGCGGCATCGAGGTCGGTGCCGATCTTGAACGTTACGGTGATCGTGACGTTACCGTCGCCGGTCGACTGGCTGCTCATATAGAGCATATTGTCGACGCCGTTGATTTCCTGTTCGATCGGCGCCGCCACCGTATCGGCAACGGTTTCAGCCGACGCGCCGGGATAGCTCGCCGAGACGGTCACCGTTGGCGGAACGATGTCGGGATATTGCGAGATCGGCAGGCCGATGTAGGCGACTGCACCGACGATCGTGATGATGACAGCGAGCACGGCGGCGAAGATCGGCCGGTCGATGAAAAAGCGGGATAGGCGCATGGGAGAGCCCCTGTTCTATGTCTAAAGTCGAACCTCCCCTCGCGTCTGCGGGAGGGGTAGCTAGTCTTGCGAGCTTTGCTCGCTTGTCGCAGCGGGGTGGGCCCGTCGGCCTTTGGGGACACCGACAGCGCCCACCCCCGACCCCTCCCGCAAGCGGGAGGGGGATAAGTTACCGAGTAAAGGTCGCTTGCGCCGATACCGGTTCGACCGCGGCAGATGTCTGCTTCTGCGTCGTGGCGGCGATCTTGCCGGCCCTCGTGACCGCCTTGGTGCCGGGGCGTGCAAACTGATATCCGGTGATGACGACTTGATCGGTTGGTGCCAGACCCGAGCGGATCACACGCAGGCCATCGACTTCGGGACCGAGCTCGACGGGCTTCGCCGCGACGGTGCCATCCTTGGCCACGACATAGACGATCTTGCGCGCCTGGTCGGTCTGCACCGCGGCGGCGGGGATGAGCAGTGCGCGGGTGGTCTGGCCCGTCGACAGGCGCATATTGCCGAACATGCCGGGGGTCAGGAACATCTCGGGGTTGGTGAAGCTGGCGCGGGCGCGGATCGTGCCCGAGCGCGGATCAAGACCATTGTCGGTAAAGTCGAGCTGGCCTTTCCAGCGATAGTCGCTTTCGTCCTGCAACCGGACTTCGACCGTCGCACCCTTTTCAGCGGCTTCACGCTTGGCTTTCAGGAACAAGGCCTCCGAACCCTGGAAGGTGAAATAGATCGGGTCGAGCGCATTGATCGTGGTGAGCAAGGTCGCACCGGCATCGCCCGCCGACACAAGATTGCCCGCGTCGATCTGACGATCAGAGATACGACCGCTGAGCGGCGCGCGAACAACAGTGAATTCGACATCGAGCGCGCGCGCCGCAATGCGCGCATCGGCGCCAGCCAGTGCAGCGTTCGCCGCGTTGACGCGGGCACGGAGCCGGTCGATCTCGCTCTGCGACACCGCCTCGACATCGACGAGGCGGCCAGCACGCTCGAGCTCGAGCCGCGCGAGGGCCAAGTCGCTCCGCGCGCTGGCTGCCGACGCACGCGCTTCGGAAAGCGCCGCGCGATAGGGACGCGGGTCGATGGTGAAGAGTGGCTGCCCCTGACGGACGATCTGCCCGTCGGTGAAGTGGATCGCAGTGATCGCACCCGAAACGCGCGGGCGCACCTCGACCGCTTTCGACGCCTCGAACCGGCCGATATATTCGTCCCATAAGGTCACGTCGCGCGTGATCGGCGCGGCAACGGTCAGGACGGGGGCAGGCGCAGCAGCGGCCTGCGGCGCCCCATCGCGGAGAAGCCACCAGGCGCCGATGACAAGCACAAACAGCGCGGCGATCCACGCAGCACGCCGACCGCGAGCGGGTCGGAGCAAAGTCTTGAGTTCGCGGCGGACCTTCGCGTCGGCGGGGTCGAGCTTTTCGATCGGGGTGTGGACGGTCATGGGGTGCCCTCTTCTCTTCATTCGGTTCGGCTGCGCGCAAGGCGCAGGGGTCACGGCACCGAAAGCGCATGCTTTCGGCTGAAACTTCAAACAGTCCTTGTTGCTAGACGGCCCTCTTCGAAGAGGACGGCCGCCTCCGGTCGCCCGCATCAGATATGCGCACGCCGGCTCCCTGTTATATGTTGTGGACGAACGCCAACGGCGCCCGACCGGAACAGGACCCGCTCCCGGGGAAATAATCTGTGGTGATGGATCCGACCGCCGCATGGTCTTTGCCACGCGGCGGTCGGTCCGAGGGGGGAGAGCCCTATCTTTGTATACCGAGTGGTATATAAGTCATGTTGCGCTGCGTCAAGCGCATTCTGTACCGGGCAGTAAAATTATTCTTTAGGGCTGTTTACCGAAATCGCCAGCGCCAAATTTCCGGGCGCTCGATCCGATGTCAGCGCCCCGGCCACAGCTTCAGGCTGGTCTCGACCAGCCGTTCGAGTTCGGCGCGCGTCGCACCGGCGCCCGCCTGCACCGCCATCCCCTGATTCACCGCGGTCAAAAACGCCGCGAGACCGTCGGGGTCAGTGCCCGGAGGAAAGTCGCCTTCGTCATTGGCGCGGGCAAAGCGTTCGAGCATCGCGCGCTTTGCCGTGGCGCTGCGCGCAACAACGGCTTCGCGAATGCATTCGGCTTCGGCACCGCAGGCCACCGAACTGATCACGCCGAGACAGCCGTTCGGATTTTCCGGGCAGCTGTACATGTCGAGCGCGCCATGCATCAAACGCTCGGCGACGCCGCGCGCGGTTGGCGCGTCGAGCGCTGCGCGCATATAGTCGGTCTTTTCGCGCTCATAGAGGTCGAGCGCCTTGTTGAAGAGCGCTTCCTTGTTGCCGAACGCGGCATAGAGGCTGGGCTTGGTAATCCCCATCGCCTCGGTCAGGTCGGCCATCGACGCGCCTTCATAGCCTTTGCTCCAGAAGACGCGCAGCGCCGCAGCCAATGCACCATCGACGCAGAATTCG
>JAURVS010000457.1 GCA_030655355.1 Sphingopyxis sp. | reverse complement strand
GCACCGGGGCCGCGATGGGCGGGCTGCGTCCGATCATCGAGTTCATGACCTTCAACTTCGCGATGCAGGCGATCGATCACATCATCAACTCGGCGGCGAAGACCAACTACATGTCGGGCGGCCAGATGCGTTGCCCGATCGTCTTCCGCGGTCCCAATGGTGCCGCGGCGCGCGTCGGCGCGCAGCACAGCCAGAATTATGCGCCCTGGTATGCGAGCGTCCCCGGCCTGATCGTAATCGCGCCCTATGACGCCGCGGATGCCAAAGGATTGCTGAAAGCGGCGATCCGCACCGAGGATCCGGTCGTCTTCCTGGAAAACGAGCTGCTTTATGGCCGCAGCTTCGATGTTCCCGAGGTCGAGGATTTCGTCCTGCCGATCGGCAAGGCGCGGATCATGCGGCAGGGCAGCGATGTCACGATCGTGAGCTATTCGATCGGCGTCGGGCTCGCGCTCGAAGCCGCCGACCAACTGGCAGCCGAGGGGATCGACGCCGAGGTAATCGATCTGCGCACGCTGCGTCCGCTCGACACCGCGACCGTGCTCGCCAGCCTCAAGAAGACCAATCATCTGGTCATCGTCGAGGAAGGTTGGCCGACCTGCTCGATCGCCAGCGAACTTGCGATGGTGGCGATGGAGCATGGCTTCGACGATCTCGACGCGCCGGTGACGCGCGTGTGCAACGAGGATGTGCCGCTGCCCTATGCGCATAATCTCGAAAAGATGGCGCTGGTCGACACGCCGCGCGTCGTCGCGGCGGTGAAGGCGGTTCGCAATCGCGCCTGACGATCCGGAGGCGGCCTTCTATCCCGATTTGCGCGATCCGCGCGTGCTGGTCTCCGTGTCGCACGCGCGGCGCGCGGCCATGTCGGCGCTGTGGGGGCTGGCGGCGCGGCTGACCAAGCTGTTGATCGATGCGCGCGAGCCGCTGATCGGGCAGATCAAGCTTGCGTGGTGGCGCGACATGGCGGCTATGCTGGCGAGTGAACCGGCGGGCTTGCCAAAGGGCGAGCCATTGCTTGCAGAGCTTCAACAGACTTGGGCGGGGCAGGGCGGCCTTGATGCGCTCGTTGATGCAGCCGAAGCGATGCTGCTCGCCGACGATGCTGACCAAAAGCGCACAGCGGCGGAGAGCTTCGGCGCGCAACTATTCATCCTGTCGGGCGGCGACGCGGAGGGCGGTAAACGCTGGGGGCTCATTTGGGGCGCCGGGGTCGAGGACGGTGAGCGGGAGGCGCGCGATCTGCTCGAGCAGGCGAAGAGGATTGCACCCCCGCCACGGTCGGTTTTCGTCCGAAATCGCTCGCTTCTGATGCTCGATCGCTGGGCAGCGGCGATTGCTCAAAGCGATGGCGAGCGGCACTTGCGCGCCGAAGGCGTGCTTCTCCTTCGCATAGGGCTTTTCGGCCTCTGACGATTAAAACGCGTCCGGGGGTGGAAATAGCCTGCTCAAACAACTATCTTGCCCGGAATAAACGGGGTCGCAGGGGACAATGCGATGTTCAATGGGCTGGTCGCCTATCTCGATTCGATCAAGGCGCGCGACCCTGCGCCGCGGTCGCGTTGGGAAATACTTCTCTATCCGGGCATTCTTGCGGTCGGCTTGCATCGTGCGGCGCATTGGCTGTTCGAGGCGCGGCTGTTTTTCCTCGCGCGCTTCGTCAATCATTTCTCGCGCTTCCTGACCGCGATCGACATTCATCCCGGCGCCACCATCGGTAAGCATCTGTTTATCGACCATGGCTTTGGCGTCGTCATCGGCGAAACGGCCGAGATCGGCGACAATGTTTCCATCTATCAGGGCGTGACGCTCGGCGGCACCGATCCGGCAAACGGCATTGGCGGAAAGCGCCATCCGACCTTGGCGAACGACGTGATCGTCGGCTCGGGCGCGCAGATTCTCGGTCCCGTGATGGTCAGTGCGCGCGCGCGCGTCGGCGCGAATGCCGTGGTGACGAAAGATGTGCCTGAAGGCGCGGTGATGGTCGGTATTCCCGCGCGTTCGACTTTGCTCGATGCGAGCGAATATGCGCGCGAGTTCGTGCCCTATGGTACGCCGTGCAGCGAGACGTTCGATCCGGCAACGCAGCGCGTGGAAATGCTGCAGTGCCAGCTCGACCTGCTTCAGAAGCAGTTGAAGTCGCTGCTCGACGAACGCGACATCGCCGAGAATGATGAAGTGCCGCGGCGCAAGGGGACCCGGAAAAGCGCCTGATGGGGACCGTGACACCTCTGCCGTTCGCGACGAGGACGGCGCCGCAGCAGACCGGTTTCGAGCGCCCCGAGTTAATGCGCATCCTCGATCTCTATGGCCGCATGGTCGCCGCGGGACACTGGCGTGACTATGCGATGGATTTCCACCGCGATGCCGCGATCTTCTCGGCCTTTCGCCGCGCTTCGGAGCGCCCCGAATATCGCATAGAAAAGCGCCCCGCCTTGCGGAGCAGGCAGGGCATGTGGGCCCTTGTCTCCGAAGCCGGGGCGATTTTGAAGCGCGGGGACGAGCTGTCGAATGTGCTCGCCCCCGTCGAACGCAAGCTTATGAAGCTGGTATCGGACTGACCGGACGGATCGTCGCGGGCAGTTGGTTCGCGAGATTGTCGGGCAGGAAGCCAACGACCACCGCGCGGGCATTCTGCCAGAAGGCCGAGAGCAGCAGCAGCGCCGATCCGATCACGAATGCCGTCAGCGCGACATTGAGTTCGACCGCACCAAAGGTGTTGAACAACTGCGTCATCGCGAACAGCACATAGGCGAGCGCCGAGACGAGCAGCGCGCGGCGATCGATCGCGAGGGCGATCAGGCCGAACAGGATGTAGACGCCGATCACCATTACCGCCGCCGCGCTGCCGATGTCATCGCCGCGCGTGACACCAAGCAGGTGAAAGATCGGATGCGCGATCATCGGCGCGGCGAGCAGGTGGAGCCAGAAGGCGACGTCGCTGCGGCGCGTCTGGCGCACCCGGTCGCTGCGATCCCACCACATGGCGAGCGTGAACACGCCAAGCCCGGCGATCAGCACCAGTACCATCGGCAGCGTGCCGTCTTGGCTTGGCATTCCAGTAATGGCGAGCACCAGCGCGACGGCTGTCGCAGCAAGGGCGGATGTGCCCGCAGCGACCGTGATCGGCACCATGAAGCGCTTCCAGTGGAGCCATGTCGCGCCAGCGGTCACCGCCGCCATCGCACCGATGACAATCGCGCCAGTCGTCTCGCCAAGATCGCTCCCGAAGATCGATTCGCCATGCTCGACCAGAAAGCCGACCATCGTCGCAAATACGCCGCCCGAAAAGGCGAGAACGAGGACGATGCTGGGTAGCGCCATGCGACGCTGTCTGGTGAAATATTCGGCGAGAAACCATGCCGAGGCAGCAACGAACGCGCCGCCGAGCGCCGGATGGATCGATGAGCCGATCCACGCCACCGCGACAAGCAGAATGACTGCCGCGATACTGACGAATATGTCGTTGAATCCCGTGATGAGCCGGAATGATTCCTCGTCGGCTCCGGGGGCGGCGCGTACCGATGCGATATGCGACCGGAAAGCCATTGCGGCCTCTGGCGTCAGTACCTTTGCATCGACCGCTGCTTGCAGGTCGGTTTCACTATACATCGGGGTCGTCCTTCTGTCCGATCCCCTTGCCCCGCTAGGCTTTTAGCAGAACTGTATTAGTGATGCAATACGATAAGTCAGGCGAAGATATGCGCTGACGACAGGCGGTCGCGCTGCGCCTCGGTGACGCGTTCGACGAGGCGCATTCCGACAACGAACAGCACGAGGTTCAGGATTGACGACGCGATGCCCAGATAGAGAGAGACTTCGTACATTTCCGCAGATGTGCTTCGCCACGCGAGTTGCATCGAGATGTTGGCGGTGATGTTCGAGGTCAACCACGCAGTCCACCATAAGGTGAGGATCGGGTCGCCACGATCGAGATCGCTTCCGCCGAAGTGACTTGCGTTCCAGATCTGTCGCATTGCCAGAAATGGCTGCACGAGGTTTGCGAAGGGGACGAAATACCAGCCGACTGCCCAACCGGGAGTGAAATCAAAGCCGGTGACGTTGGCAGCAATGACGTTGGCCGCGGCGCGATATATCCACATCGCAAAAATGATGACGGTGATGATCGCGAGAAGCGAGCTAACCAGAAGCGCTACGAGATAAAGTTGCTCGAGCGAAGACGGGTCGGGATTTTCTAGCAGAACGTCCCCATTCAGTTCGCCTAACTCGCCGATCAGCACGGCGACCGTCACGGCAAAACCGGCGATCAGCAGGGCTTTGACAATCTTCGCCCGCCGTTGAAGCAGGTCGATGCCGTCGCCTAGGTTCATTTCCGCCATATCCATCCCCCCACATAAAGGACGCCGCTCCGGCGCCCTCTATGTGGAACGATGTATCAGGCTCAGCCCAGCGCTTGCAAGGCGCGCATGACGGCCATCGACTGCTCGCTGCCCGACTGCGGAACGGTCTCGCCATTGCGGTCGATAATCTTTTCCCATGCCGCCGCGACGCCCTCGGGGGTGCGCTCGCCTTCGGGGAGTGCAACGCCGGGAGTCATGGTGACATAGGCGGCGTGGAATGCGCCTGCGCCTGCGCCGATGATCATGTTGGTCGGCGCATCTTCGCTGACCAGATAGAGCGCCGCAGGAACGACATTTTCGGGGGTGAATTTTTCAAACAATTCCGCGGGGAAAATGTCCTCGGTCATACGCGTACCCGCGACCGGCGCGATCGTGTTGCAACGGATGTTATATTTCGCGCCTTCAAGGTGGAGCGTCTTGGTCAGGCCCGCGAGGCCGAGCTTTGCCGCGCCATAATTCGCCTGACCGAAATTGCCGTAGAGCCCGGTCGACGAAGCCGTCATCAAAAGGCGGCCATAGGCCTGCTCGCGCATCGTGTCCCACACGGCCTTGGTGACGTTGGCGCTGCCGCTGACGTGAACCTTGAGCACCAGATCGAAATCGGCGGGCTCCATCTTGGCGAAGCTTTTGTCGCGCAGGATGCCGGCGTTGTTGATCACGATGTGAACGCCGCCCCATTCTTCCTTCGCCTTGGCGACCATTTCGACCATCTGGTCATATTCGGTGACGCTCCCCCCGTTCGAGATGGCAGTGCCGCCTTCGGCGCGGATTTCCTCGACGACCTGAAGCGCCGCATCCGAATGACCGGTGCCGTCGCGCGAACCGCCGAGATCGTTGACGACGACTTTCGCACCACGCCGCGCGAGCTCAAGAGCATAGGCGCGGCCGAGGCCGCCACCGGCGCCGGTGACAATTGCAACGCGGCCGTCAAATTTGATCGTCATAATGGTCTCCCGAAAGGACAAGCCGGAGAAAGGTTGCCCGAAAAAACTCGAACGTCCTTAGCCTTTCGGGTCCTTCTGACAAGGGGGCTCGAAAAGTGATGCGTGAAACAAAAATGTCATGCAATTGACGTGCAACTGTCACCTATCAGTCATAACAGCGCCGCAAGATTGTCACCTTTCGCAACGGAGCAACGTCTCATGCGCCAACTTCTCACCGCCGCGCTGCTCGCGACGTCAATGCTCAGCCTTCCGACCGTGGCGCATGCGCAGGCGATGACCGCCGAAGAGGCGGCGCAACTCCGCGCCGAACTTGCCGCACTGAAAGCGCAGGTGCAGACGCTGGAAACGCGGCTCGATGCGGCTACGATGCAGCCGGCACCCGCTCCGGCGCCGACACCAGCTACGCCGTCGGTAACCGCGAAGCCCGCGACGGAGATTAGCTGGAAGGGTGCGCCTGAGTTCAAGACTGCCGACGGCTGGACCTTCAAGCCACGCGGACGGATGCAATTCGACATGGCCAGTGTCGATGCACCGGGCGGCGTGCTGGGAACCCATGGCGGTCTGACGACCGAAATCCGAAGGGTATTCCTGGGCTTTGATGGCAAGATTCCGGGAGGCTTTTCCTACCGCGTCGAAGCCGATTTCGCCGGTGGCGGGGCCGAACTGACTGACGTCTATTTGACTTATGGCCAAGGGCCGCTGTCGGTCACGGTGGGGCATATAAGACATTTCACCTCGCTCGAAGATGTGACGAGTGACTTGTTCACCAGCTTTACCGAACGTGCAGCCTTTGTGCCCGCCTTTGGTTTTGAACGCCGCGTCGGCCTGGGGGTACAATATAAGGGAAAACAGCTCCTCGCCCAGGCGGGCGTGTTTGGTGACAACGCAAACGATCTCTTGAACGATGCGAACAACAGCATCAGCGCCGACGGCCGGGTGGTGTGGATGCCCAAATTCGGCGAAACCCAGCTGCATCTGGGCGGTTCTGCGCATATTCGTGACTTTAATGACCAGTCGCCCACAGCACGCTATCGCGCCCGGCCCTTTGCTCACACGACGGACGTACGTCTAATCGACACTGGTAACATCGATGCCACGGGTGAGCGCGGCTATGGGCTGGAGGCTGCAGTGATATCGGGGCCGTTCCATGCGGCGGGCGAAGGTTTTTGGCAGACAATGAAGCGCCCGGGCTTCACCGATCCAACCTTTTTCGGCGGCTATGCCGAGATCGGTATGGCAGTGACCCCCGGGGACAGCCGCAGTTACAAGGATGGCGCGTTCGACCGGTTAAAGCCGTCGAGGTCGATCGCTGACGGCGGGATCGGTGCGATCGAGATCAACGCGCGCTACGACCATCTTGATCTCAACGACGCCGGAATTGTCGGTGGGCGGCAAAAGGCGGCGCTGATTGGCCTCGTTTGGGCGCCGATCGACTATGTTCGTATCACCGCCAACTACGGCAAATTGTGGATATATGAAGCGCGCATCCCCACTGCGGACGGCGACCGCAGCTACAAGGCGGACACGTTCGGGCTTCGCACGCAGCTCGATTTCTGATCGGTCGCCCCCGTTGCGGACGAGAGTTTTCGTTCGCCGACAAATTTGGGTCGTTTCACCTCGTCGTCGTAAAATGGCTGCCGCGCGGCCGAAACGGGGCAGGAGGCCGACGTTCGGGCGCATCCTCATCACGTAGGCGTGAACTGAAATTCGCCTCCTTGCTCAAAGCAGGCAAGCCCAGACGTTATCTACTTCGGACGACGCCGAGATGGTGAAAAACGCCCATGAGAGGACATTCGGCTCGGGGTCTGGTAACGTCCAGCTCCGACTGGGGGGATCAGTCGCAAATATATTGAGGGGTAGGGCGAGATGATGGAGAGCTTTGGAGCGCTGGTCGGCTGGACACACCATGACGCGGGCGACCGTATACTTCTCCGACTTGAAAGCGTGCAGAGTTCGGAAGCCGCCAAGCAGCACGATCCCGATTTATTTCGGTGCCTCATGACGAAGCAGCAAGCCGCCATCTTGGGCAA